>CBDUSG010000678.1:0-2333 GCA_965369575.1 uncultured bacterium
CTTTCCTTTCGGCAATATCCGCTCGCTCTGCGTCCATTCCGCATTGGAGAATAAGCAATCCGGACCCTCCATGAAGATCATGGATTCTTTCTGTTATACTTATAATTGCAGGGCATCAGGGCCGCCTACGCGGGACCGACGACTTTCCCGAAGACTAAAGGGCAGAACGCGATGGACATCGAGAAACTTGCTGGAACCAAGCTGGGTAACTACGAAATCGAAAGCCTCCTCGGTCGCGGCGGAATGGGTATCGTGTATAAAGCCCGCCAGGTGTCGTTGAACCGCACAGTAGCCCTGAAAATCCTTTCCTCCGATCTCAGCTCCGACCCTTCATTCGTAAAGCGATTCAAGAGAGAGGCCCGCGCTGTCGCAAAGCTTAATCATTCAAATATTGTCCAGATTTACGATATTGAAGAAGCAGACGGGATTCATTTCTTCAGCATGGAATATGTCTATGGGCAGACACTCCACGAGATACTGAAAGAGGAAGGGCAGCTCAGCGTTGAGGAGTCGATAAAGATAATTTCCCAGGCCGGTACCGCCATTAAACACGCTCACGGCAAGAGCATTATCCACAGTGACCTGAAACCCCACAACATCCTTCTGGATAGCGATGACGACGTTAAGGTCATGGATTTCGGCTTGGCCCGAATTACTTCCGAGACCACCGGCCTCACAGGGTCGGGGACATTTTTGGGGACGGTCGGCTATATGTCCCCCGAGCAATGTCTCGGCGAGGAATTGGATGCACAGGCCGACATATATTCGCTTGGCGTCGTGCTGTATGAGATGCTGTCGGGCCGCCTCCCCTTCGAAGAAGAAAATCCCGTGGCATTGATGCACAAGGTCACCCATGAAGATCCGATAGATGTAAGAATAACAAATCCGGAGGTACCACAGGGCCTGAGTAACGTCATTTCTCGCGCCCTGGCAAGAGACAAAAATCAGAGGTATGGCACGGTTGCGGAATTCCTGCAGGACCTGTCTAACTTCGAATCTGTGGAAGCTGAGGAGTTCAGCCTCTTCGAGAAGCAATTAAATACAAGGCCCCTGAGCACAGCGAAACGGAGAATATCAAAAAGGAGAAAAATTTTTGCCACGGCGGCTGTTCTTGTCCTCATAAGTTGCTTGTCCATAGCCGCATTTCTGCTCCGGCGACCCTCGAAGAGTTCGATGCCTTCGTTCTTGAAAGAGATTCTGGATAGACAGACTTCGCCTTCTATCGCTGTTCTTCCTTTCGCGGATATGAGTCCGGCGAAAGATCAGGAATACTTTTGCGACGGGATGGCCGAGGAAATCATCAGCGCGCTGACGCAGCTCGAGGGCCTGCGTGTCATTGCGCGGACTTCCGCCTTCTCATTCAAGGACAAGGATTTGGACGTCCGCGAGATCGGCAGAAAATTGAACGTGGCGACAGTGCTGGAAGGCAGCGTGAGGAAAGCGGGCAACAAACTACGCATAACGGTCCAGCTCGTAAGCGTATCCGACGGCTCCCCTCTGTGGTCGGAGCGGTATGACAAAGAGATGGAAGACATCTTTGCGATTCAGGACGAAATCTCGCTGGCGATAGTGGACAAATTGAAGCCCAGTCTCGAGGGCGGTGAGAAGGACAGACTTACAACACGCCGGACGGCGGATATTGAAGCCTTTAATCTATACCTGCGGGGACGCTGGTTCTGGAACAAGCGCACACCGGAAGGGCTGAAAAAGGCTATTGAATATTTCGAACAGGCGATTGAAAAAGACCCCGACTACGCCTTGCCATACATTGGTTTGGCTGATTACTACGCTGTCCTCCCGCAATACAGCGCCTTTCCCCCACAAGAGGCATTCCTAAAAGCCAAAGAGGCAGTGTTAAAGGCGCTGCAGATCGATGACACGCTCGGAGAGGCGCATGCCTCGTTGGGATATATAAAAATGTTATACGATTGGGATTGGGCAGGAGCAGAAAAAGAGCACAAGAGAGCCATCGAACTCAGCCCCGGTTATGCGGCGGCCCACCTATGGTATGGTTTTCATTTGATGGTCACGAGTCGGTTTCCCGAGGCCATACGAGAGATTCGCCGAGCCCAAGAATTGGACCCTTTTTCCCTTGTCATACGAAGAAGCGTCGGAGTCGCATTTCGATGTGCGGGACAGACTGACGAAGCCATAGAGGCTTTAAAAAAGACCATAGAAATGGATGCCGAGTTTCCCTATACACACTGGGCTCTGGGTTTAGCGTACTTAGAGAAGTCAATGTATGAAGAAGCTATGGCAGAGCTTCAAAGGGAGAAGGACCTTTCAAAAACGTGGAATCCACTTATCGAAGGCTGGATTGGAATCGCGCATGC
>CBDUSG010000679.1:0-2326 GCA_965369575.1 uncultured bacterium
AAATGGACGAGCTGAGGGAAAGCTTGGGCGACGGCATCTACGCCGAGCCCGAACTCGAGATTCCCGCGGATGCGCCCCTGATGATCGTTTTCACATCGGGTACGACCGGCGCCCCGAAAGGGATATTGAACAGCCACGGAAAATTCATGGGCGCAGGCGGCCTGATCGGCCAGCGCCTCGAGTTCGGCCCCGACGACGTGGCCTACTTCAGCATGCCGCTTTTTCATTCCAACTCGACGTTCCTCGGCTTTATGCCTGCGCTTTCGGCCTGTGGAGGCATCGCTTTCAGGGAGAGGTTCAGCTCGAGCCGTTGGCTCGACGACATCCGCAAATTCGGGGCGACCTCGTTCTCATACGTCGGCAAGACCATGTCGTACCTGCTCGAGGTTGCGCCGAGCGAGCACGACCGCGACAACCGCATGCGCATATCCATCGGCAACGGGGCCAGCGGCGACGTGCGCGTACGATTCATCGAGCGGTACGGCCTCGATGAAATTGTCGAGATGTATGGCTCGACCGAGGGGGGCGCGACCATCATGCGCGAGCCCGACGACCCGATCGAGTCCGTCGGGAAGTGCCCGGATGATATCAGGATTCTGAATGACGAAGGCGAGGAGTGTCCGCCGGCGGAATTCGATGGGTTCGGCCGAATGACAAACGCCGAAGAGGCCGTCGGCCAGATCGTCAACGTATCGAGCACCGGCATGTTTGAGTCGTATTACAAGAATCCCGACGCGACAAGCTCGAAGAGACGCGACGAGAAATTCTGGAGCGGCGACCTCGGCCATATCGAGATGGCCCCGAGAGACGGCGAGCCCACGCGGTTCCTGTATTTCGACGGCCGCACCGACGACTGGATTCGCGTCAGCGGCGAGAACTTCCCCGCCGAGCCTATCGAGAAATTCGTCGAGCTCTATCCGCCCGTCTCGGCCGCGATCGTATACGGCATCCCATGCGAATTCGGCGACGACGAGGTCATGTGCGGTCTCGTGCTCAAGGACGGCGCCGAATTCGATCCGGCGGCGTTTCACCAACTCCTGGAAAACGAGGGAGACATGCAGGAGCTGTGGATGCCCAGATACGTCCGCGTTCTTCAGAGCCCGCACTTCACCGAGACCAACAAGCTCATAAAGAAGCACACCCAAAAAGAGCAGGTCAACCTCGATAATATCTCCGACGACATATACCTTCGCGACAAGGACGCCAAGACATACGCCGTATTCGCGCGCGAAAACTACCATGCCCTCATCGAGTCGTTCAAGGCCCAGGGCCGCGAACGGTTCCTGAATCTGTGATGCTCGGTACGGGGACAGAGCCCGTATTCTAAAGCGTATTCGCTTCTGGAACGCCGGAGAATGCGGACTCTGTCTCGTTCTGAATGGAGGCCCTCCATGAAGAAGGAAGTCATCCGAATCGAGGGAGTCGCCTCGCCGGCGGGGCCGTTTAATCATGTCGTTAAGGCCGGCGGCTTCCTGTTCTTCATGAGCCAGCTTTCCGCCGATTTGAAAACCAACGAAATCCTGCCGGGAAACATTTCGGAGCAGACGAGGAGGGCAATGGAAAATCTCAAGTTTCTGCTCGAATCATCGGGCGGCAGGATGGAAGATATCGTGAAAGTAGTCATCTACCTGAGGGATAACAGGGACTTCGACGCGATGAACGATGTGTATCGCGAATACTTCGAGCCGGGCGACGAACCAGCCAGGGTCACCGTGCAGGGGCCGTCTCCGATAGATTCCATAGATATCGAAATCGAGGCGACAGCAGTCGCATAAGCAGTGTGCAACTTCGCGCGATCCAGGTTCGGCATTGAAAATTTGCTGGTAGTTTCGGAGATCGAGGCATGAAGAGATGCTTCTACAAATCGGTTCGGCCGAATCCTGTGGGCGACCTGCCTCGCATAGACTCGACGGCGTACATCGACCCGAGCGCGCAGGTCATCGGGCATGTTCGGATAGGTGCGAGCGTCTTTGTCGGCCCGAACGCAGTCCTTCGGGAGGACGAACTCACCGCGCCCGGCACGGAAGCGTCAATCGTCATAGGGCCGGAATGCAACGTCCAAGACGGCGTGATCATCCACTCGCTCGGGGGGGAAATGGTCGGTATCGGCGCCCGCGTGTCGCTGGCCCATGGATGCGTCGTGCACGGTCCGTGCAACATCGGAGAGGATTCTTTCATCGGATTCCGCGCAGTCATCTTCAAGGCCGCGCTTGGAAGCGGATGCTTCGTCGGGCACGGGGCCATCGTGCAAGGAGTCGATCTGCCGGATGAAACTCTCGTTCCGCCCGGCGCCGTGATTGTTTCAGAGCAAGCGGCGGCGGGTCTC
>CBDUSG010000680.1:0-2325 GCA_965369575.1 uncultured bacterium
AGGGGCTTGTTCTCCTTGATCGCGCACTTGCCGAACAGGAACGTGCGAGGCGAGTTGCGGTCGTCCTTGAGGCTCTTTCCGGCGATGATGCGCATGTCGCCGAAGTCCTTGTTGCGGCTGAGACCTGCGAGCAGCAGCGTCGGCCCCGTGAGGTTGGCGTAGCATCCGGAGCACATGGTGTTGGTGATCACACGCACGTCCAGGCCGGTGTGGCCGGAGGCCTCCATGTCCAGTCCCGGCGCGTGCTGCCACGGGATGTACTCTGCATAATCTTCGACGCGCTCACCGCGCACCTTTATCGCGCCCGGCCGTTCGAGCACGTCCATCCTGTCGTTGCGCTCGGCATAGAGGCGCAGGTGCTCGGCCTCGACGGGCTCACCTCCCAAAAGGCGCGTTCCCACAGCGTCGGCGGCCAAAAAGTCGGTCGATGCGGCGATGACGCCGCGCGGATGCGCGGTCCCGACCGAGGCGTCGGGGCCCCTGTCCATCACATAGATTCCATCGATTATGACGAGGCTCTGGCGGATCGATTCCATCAGCCGGGAGATATGGTAGTGCAATGTGCCGTCGGGCCCGTGAAAATATTTCTTGGACGCCATGCTCATGCACCCTTTAAGATTCTTGCTCGCGAGCGAGACGCGTGTGTCGCTGTGGGTCTTGAGTACGGGCAGATTGATGAAGAAGTCGGTTTCGAGCGCGGCCTCGGCAACGTTTATGGGGACGTCCTCGCTCACGATCTCTTTGTGTGGGCCGGAGTTAAAGTCGATCAGCTTGACGCCGTATCGCCTGGCCAGCTTATCGATCTGAATCCACTTGTATCCCTTGCCGGTGTTCGTGCCGAGCTCATCGAGGACCGTGCCCTCGCCGATGCTGATGTCGCTCACGCCGAAATCCTTGAGCGCGCGGATCGTTCCCTCGACAGTCTTGGTTGTGGTTACCGTCCCGTAAGGCGGGATGAAGCCGCCGCCTGCGGTGCATATGTTCGGCTTGAGCAGCACGCGGTCCGACGGCTTGAGGCCTTTGAATCCCTCGCACATCTCGATGGCCTTGGAAATCGAATCGATGCCTTCATACTTGACGATTGAGACCAGCGGTTTCATGGCAGATTGCCTCCCGACATGGTGGTCATCTTAAATCAGTAATCTCAGTCGCTCAGTTCCATCCCGCCTGTGACGGCAACGGCCTGGCCGGCCATGTAGCGCGCCTGTTCGGACACAAGGAACGCGACGACATCGGCGATATCGTCCCCGGTAGCGGCCCGCCCGAGCGGGATGCTGTCGATTACGGCCTGTCTGACCTCATCGACGGTGCCTCCCTTGACGAAAGAGAGAAACTCGTATTCCTCGAAGCCGAGGTCGGTCTCGACCATCGCGGGGCAGACGCAATTGATATTTACTCCGAACTGCGAGAACTCGGCCGCGAGTATCTGGGTCATCCCGACCACGGCGAACTTGGACGCGCCGTATGCGCCGTAAGAGGCACTTCCGCGCAGCCCGGCAGTCGAGGCGATGTTGACTATCTTGCCGGACTTCCGCTCGATCATCGTCGGCAGAACGGCCTGGCAGCACAGGTACGTCCCCTTCGCGTTGACGGCGAAAGTCTTGTCCCACGCTTCTTCGCTGATCGTCAGGAACGGTCCGACCCCGACGCCCGAGCCGGCGTTGTTGACGAGGGCGTCGATCCGGCCGAATTCATTCAGGGCGCCGTCGACCATCGCCTGTATTTCGTCCTTCCTGGTGACGTCTACCTTGAACGCCAGCGCGCGGCGTCCGAGCTCCTCGATCTCGCCGACGACTTTCTGGAGCTGCTCCCAGTCGCCGAGATTGTAAAATGCGAGGTCGCCCTCATATTTGCGGCAGATGTCGCTTATCACCACGTCGGCCCCTTCGCTTGCCAGCCGGAGCGCGCAGGCGCGTCCGATCCCTCGCGGGCGGCCGACACCGGTCACGATTGCGACTTTTCCGTCCAATGCACCCATAATCCTGCCTCCTGACTCAGATTGCGGCCGACTTCACGAGTTCCTCGATCATCTCGTCGCGGTCCTTGAAATAGTGATGTCGGATGCTTGTCTGAACGCCGGCGTCATCCGCTATTCGACGGGTCGAGGCCCTGTGCAGGCCGGCCCTTTTGATGCGTCGATAGAATGCGTTGATGTTCCGGGCGCGTCTTTCTTTCGTGGGACTTTTTCTTCCGATGCCCGATCGCCCGCCGATAGTATGGATCGGGCGTTCGTACAACATAACATATGTTGAGACTTTTGTCAGGCTAAAAAGCGGGATTCCCCGTGTCACTTCGCGGCGAGTCGCCGCGGACATGAGATGCTGC
>CBDUSG010000681.1:0-2323 GCA_965369575.1 uncultured bacterium
CACGCGAATCGCCCTGTGGGGGGTAAATTACCCCCACGCGGCGAGTCGCCGCCGACATGAGATGCTTCGCAGCGGCGAGTCGCCGCGGACATGAGATGCTGCGCATCTCTTCTTTTAGAATGGCCGCTTCGATCTGTCGAAGTGAACTTGTTTCATAATCGGCTTTATCGATTCAGGGTCAGAAAGAAGCCGTTCCATACGACTGCGACATAGCCGACGGAGAGATGCGCAGCATCTCACGGAGGGGTGTGGGGGGCGCCTCGCCCCCCGCGCGGCGACTCGCCTGCATCAGGTCTGTAATCTTCGGAGGTACAGCGCGGCTCTTGACAGGTGTGGATGCAGCGGATATAATTAAGTCGGTCGACTGACTTAATAACTTTGTGCGCGGGCCGTGGAGCTTGTGGGCTCCTTAAGCAGGGGGAAGATCGATGAAGGTGAAAATCGAAGACAGGGCGGAAATGGAGCAGATTCTCGAGCGGGCCGACGTGGGCCGCCTGGGGCTGGCCGATGCGGGCGAGCCATACGTCGTGCCGTTGAATTTCGTCTATGACGATGGGGGGATATTTTTTCATACCGGTCTCGAGGGGCGAAAACTCGAGATGATGCAGAAGAATCCGCGCGTGTGCTTCGAGGTCGACGAGATACTTGACGTGGTCATCAACGAAGAGACCACTTGCTTTTCGACCGCATACTACAAGAGCGTGATCGCGTGGGGCGGCGTGCGCGTTGTGGACGATACAGATGAAAAGTTGAAGGCGCTCGATATGTTGATGGAAAAGTATGCGGCGGAAAAAAAGTACGAGCCCATCCCCGAGCACGCGCTCGCGATCGTCAATGTATGTGAAATCATGATCGAGGAGATGACCGGCACGGCCAACCTGCCCGACAACAGCGGCGGCGAGTAATCACGGCGATGAAAATTTGGGGGGTAAGTTACCCCCCAAACCCCTCCACGAGATGCTTCGCATCTCTCGTCAGCGGGAGACCGAAACTAGCGGTATTCTCTCGGACATAAACAGATCAAGCTGTCAATACTCGTCAGGGAAGAGATACGAAGTATCTCATGTCGGCGGCGACTCGCCGCTCTCATGGAGGGGTTTGGGGGGCGCCTCGCCCCCCACTGGCCGCCGCCGGGCCTTCTACAGCCTTTAGTATTTCGCCTGCCTTCTCCGCCAGCGCCGCGGCGATCTGGCGGTTGCCCTCGGCGGTGTAGTGCTCGTAGTTGTCGATAAAGTCGTCCTCGCGCAGCAGCGCCGAAAGGTCGAGACAGACAGCGGCCTCGGACCTCGCGGCTGTGAGGATGCGTCCCAGCGATTCCCGAAACGATCCGTCATCAAAGACTTCGCGATTGCGCATCTCGTCGAGGTGGATCGGCGTGACGTAAAACAGCAAATTCAGGTTTCGCCGCCCGGCGGCCTCGACGATCGAGCGGAGCGCCCGGAGCTGGGGATCGTCCGCGGGAATGTCATTGGCGTACTGTGTGAACAGCCGCTTGTCGCTGTAGCGCGCGATCAGGCGCTTTCCCGCCGGCAGCAAATCCAGCAGCTCGGCCGGGGGCGCGGTTTCCGTGCGCATTCCGGCCGCGGACTGCAGCCATATCCTGAGTCCGGACACATATAGCAGGGGGCGCCGCACGCGATAGAACCTCTGCCGGGATGGAGAGATGCACTCCATTTGCATGATGAACGCGCCGGAGGCGTTGCCGCGCTCGCCGAGCGGGACGAGGGCGGAAAGCTCGGGGAAGGCGAAGCTTTCGCTCCACTTTGCCGACTGCGGGCCGATGCTGCGCCAGTTTATCGGGATTACGACCAGCGCCGGAGAATGTTTTTCGGCCTCGAACAGCAGGCAGTAATAGTGAAAGAGCCGGCCCCCGGGAAACGCCCATTCGGCCACGGTCGCCCCGGCAAACCCGGGAGAGGACCCGCGCAACTCCGCCTGCAGAAGGGACGGTATGCTGGGCGATCCCGTTTCGGCCCAGGGCGGCTGCACGACCGACGAGTCGCCCATGAAGATGATGATGGGCGCGGCCGGCTCGGTCGGCTGGCTGCGTGAATCCTCTCGCAGCGGCAAAAATACCGTCGCATAGGGCCGGGCCTTGGCGGCATTGCGCAGCAGAGTCGGCGGGCCGATAATAATAAGGGCGGCGCAAAAGAAGCAGATCAGCGAAACGAGAAAGCCGATAAGGACACCGAGAATTCTGTTCATCGGATAGGTCACTTCCTGTCGTCTCGGGAGCGAAAGCTAGTGTTGTGTCAACCGTATATTGTCCGGTCTCAGAGTCCCGCAAGTTGTCCAAGGCAAGGCGCAGCCACGCAGGAATATT
>CBDUSG010000682.1:0-2322 GCA_965369575.1 uncultured bacterium
ACTGAACCTGGCCATTGACGGCGTGAAAGACGCGGGAATTGGAGCTGACGGGTTTGAGCCAGCCGGGCAGCGGGTCCTTGCCATCGGCGCGGGAGCGAAGCGGTATGGCAGTGATTTCGATGCGGCCGAGTTCGGGGTCATCGATTGCGCCGACCTGGAATTTTTCGGCAATAGCGGCACCGGCTCCTTCCTTTTCGCCGTCCTCGTCTTCGTCGTCCTTTTCATCCTCGCGCCTGCGAAGGATGTACTCCATGCCATAGAAAGGACGGGCGTCGATGCCATGGGCGCGAAGGCCGCCGCGTTTTGCGTCCGGCGACCAGCGAAAGTCCATGATGCGGAAAGGCAGAATGGTTTCGACTAGGTTTTCGTTGAAGGCCTCGCGCGCGCCGCGGAAACTCTTGAACTTCTCGCCGACGCGAAAATCGTAGAGCTTGACGACCGTGCCGGTCTTCAGCATCACGCCGTCAAAGCGCGCGCCGGTGTTCTTGTGCAGCGGATACAGCGCGTCAGCGTCGAAGGCGGGGATTTCATTGCCGACATGGAAGTAATCGGAAACAGGCATTCCCCCGCCGGGCCGGCGGCGGATGAGAGTCCAGGCCCACGGGCCGGTGCCGTCGTAACGGCGCGAAACGATGAGCTTGAACCACCTGGTGCCGCAATAGGCGAGCACGCCGGAAGAGCCCATATTGTATTTGCCCTGAACGAAGGGAATGTCGCTCTTGTTGCGGGCGCTGAGTGAGAGGAATGTGTCTTTGAAAGCGGCAGGATTCTGCCCCTCGCCGTTATCCACAAAAGTATAGCAGGGCCACTCCGCGCTCTTGCGGGTTGTCTCGCGGCTGCCGGTAATGCCGACAATCAGGTTCTTGGAGGCAAAGTCCTTAAGCCAGGTTTCATCGGCGTTGACCAGTCTGCCGCCGCGAAGATTGGTCACAAGGCGATCAACGGCCTCGTACATGCTCTGCGGAGCCTCTTTCCGGTCCTTTGGATTAATGCCTTGCTCGTAGGCCTTCCTCATAAGGATGGCGTCTACCATGTTGGTCATCAGCTCGGTGGCGGCCTTGCCGCCGGTCGAGGCCTGATTGGTGACGACGTTGAAGTTGGATTCTCTGGCGTCAATGGCTCCCCAGTTGGCCGGGTCGCGCATTTCGGGGACGGAATCGATAATCGCCTGCACCGCTTTTTCGGAGTCAGCGGCCAGTAGCGCGAGGCAAATCGCCTTGCTGTCCATGGGAATCCCCCCTCAGTTTTCAAGCGAGAACTGGCTGTTTTCCTTGTTGTTAAGGGCAAGATCGAAGCGTTTGCGGCACGCCTTCAGCTCGCCGTTCAAGGCTTTGAACATCTTGGCAATGTCCTCGTCTGTATAGTGGTAATTCGATCTGTTGGAAAGATTGCCGATAAGCTGGATGTCGTGCAGCGCCTTGGATACGCGTTTATTGGCCAGATCTACGAACTTTTGGCGATCACCTTCTCTCATGATGAGTCCCTCTCAGCGGAGCGATAAGATAGAAAGCGAACGATATATACGCGTAAATATGAAAAATACAAGACAGAAATAGCATCTGTGGCGGGAGAATCTGCGCTGCATGGCACCTGCTTTTGAATCGCTTGAAATGCCCTCTGGCCACAAGATATGTGACCACTCCGGGCTTTGCGTGCCGATATGTTGTTTCTCTTTACAGAATCATGAATATAGTTAAATATACTCACTCCCTGCGGACGATTCGTCATGGCCCGCCGCGCTCGCAAGCTCAAGGAATACAGGACCGATGAAGCAGCCCGGCGTATCGGCTGTTCACGGTCCACGCTGCTGCGGTGGTTCCGCGAAGGCAAGGTCGCGGACGTGGCGCGTGACCGGCGCGGCTGGCGGGTCTTCACCGAAGAGGATATCAGCCGGATCAGGCGGTGGGCTGCGGGCAGCGAAGGAGCGGGCCGGTGAGCCGAAAGAAGAAGAGCAACCGGGGCAGCGCAGAGCCGGCTTTTCTTGCGGTTGATTTTTTCTGCGGCGCGGGGGGCACGACACGCGGCCTGATCGGCGCCGGCGGCTATGTCATGGCCGGGATCGACAAGGCAAGTGGTTGCCGGAAGACTTACGTCGAGAACAACGTCAACGCCTTCATTGATTATTCAACGCCGCGTTATCTGGACTACGACATATTCCCGGCAAGCAAAGCCTATCCGGACGGCCAGCAGAAAGAGCTGCTGGCGGAGCTGAAAGAATTGATCCCGTATTACCGCGGGAAAGCGCCGCGTACGCCGCTGCTCTTTGCAATCTGTGCGCCCTGTCAGCCTTTTACACGGCTCTCGCGAAAGGAGCTGAGCCAC
>CBDUSG010000683.1:0-2320 GCA_965369575.1 uncultured bacterium
GACCGGGGCGCCGTCCTGTTGTATGACCACGAAACCGGGAACCCATATCCCCTACTGTTCAGAACACACGAAGGAGTCCAGGAAACCGGCGAAATCAGTATCAGCCGAACGGTCGTCGGCAAGGCCATATTCGAAAAAAGCGCCGTTCTGGCGACGGACACGTACTTCGACGAGCGATTCAGGAACGTGTCCAGCATAATGCAAAAGCAGATCCGATCCGTTATGTGCGTTCCGCTGCACACGAGAGGAAAGATTCTCGGCGCTCTGTACGCCGACTCGCTCGAGGAAAAGAAATCGTTTTCTGAGGAGGACCTTTGCCTGCTTTTCGCAATCGGGGGCGCCATCGCGAACTCGATTGAGAACACCTCCCTGATAGAACAAATCACGGATGACGAACGCAGGCTCAGCACCCTTGAACGCTATCTTCCCGCTACGGTCGTCGAGCATGTGATAGGCCGGCAGGATGCGATTGAGCTGGGCGGAAAGAAAAGAGACGTTTCCGTCCTGTTCGCGGATATCAGGGATTTTACTTTCCTGACCGAGAGGACCGAGCCGGACAGCGTCGTTCGCCTCCTGAACGAATACTTCTCGGCAATGGCGGAGGTGATATTCGAATACGGCGGCACTCTCGGGGAATACATAGGCGATGAGATCATGGCCTATTTCGGCGCGCCGCTCGATTGCGCGGACCATCCCGCTCGTGCGATTGAAGTCGCCCTGAAATTGAAGGAGAGGATAAGGTCGCTGAGAAAATGCTGGGAGAAGGCGGGCTCACCCGTTTTCAGCATAGGGATCGGGATCGCCACGGGTCCGGTCATAGCCGGAAACGTGGGATCGACAAAGCAGATGAAGTATACCGTAATCGGACATACCGTCAACCTCGCCAGCAGGCTGTGTTCGCACGCGCGGCCGGGCCAGATATTGATCAGCTCCGAGACTTATGAAGCTTCGGCGAGCCCTTCCAATGCGGTGAGTTCGGGAACCGTGTCGCTGAAAGGGATCTCGGAACCCGTGGGGTTTTACGAAATTATTCAATGATCCCGGCGACATCCGAATTCAGCGCGCATCGATTCTAAATCCGCGCCGATATCCGTCCCACAAATTCCGCGAAGATTAATGTGCGGACAGGTTTTTCCCTAAGCCGCCAGTTTGTCGCCGTACTTTGCGATCATGTACATACTGTTGGTGATACGAAGGCGGCGACACAGCACGGCAATAATATTGGCAAGGAATCTCCTGGGAACTTTTTTCTCGAGGAATTTCATTAATATGTCCTCGCTGAGCACGAGAACCTGCGAGGATTCTCTTGCAATGGCGTGCGCCGATCGGTCGCGTATTTTCTCGAACATCGCCATTTCCCCGAAAAGCTCGCCCGCTCTCAGCTCGGCGAGAGTGGTCGTTCCCGTAGTTTCCTGGGTGTCATAGTCATCGATGATGTCGATCTTTCCCGTCAGAATGATATACATTTCGCGACCCGGATCGCCTTTGTGAAACAGAAGGTGCCCTTCTTCAATTTGACGAATCAAGCCTAGGTCGAAAATGCGACCTATCTCCGATTTGGTCAGTCCCTCGAATATCTCGAACACAGCCATCGCAAGTCCCTCCTCCATAAGTTAGAGGCCATAAACAATGTATCCATTCAGGGAACAAGTTCGGAAGAATCCGCGATTTCCAAATCCGCCGTGCGACGACAACCCATCAGTAAGAATTTTCGCTCCGGATAAGGCGCCGACGGGCTTGATGAGAACACGGCATGCCTATTCTTCTTCCGAAAATAAATCCGTTACCAAATTCTCCCATGCATCCAGAGCCACGCCCCATCCGGACTCGACAACTTCCCATGCCTCCGCGAGCTCTGAGGCGGGCCCCTCAACCGCGTCTTCCAGAAAGTCTTGCAATTCGCTCAATCTCTCGAGTTCTTCTTGCAGCATCGTTTCGGCGTCGGCCGGATTTTCCTCCCAGTATTGTTCCCTTTCCTGAATGTAGCCTTCCAATACTCCAATGGCTTCGGTCATTGCCGCCTCTGCGTCTTCGTAAGATGTGCCGGCTGGATCGTCGTTCGGAGCATCTCCGACATTATGAGATTCCAGGAGCACATGCGACAGACCTTCGAATCTGTCCATCAAAGAGTCGCGCTCGGTGGCCAGTTCTTTTATTGCTTCGTCGAGTGTGGAATCGCGTTCCACGCCGGCATCATCCAGGGAGTTCTGTACCCTTTCGAAATGGGTCTTTACTTTCGCGAGGGTTTTTTCCAACTCCTCCTCAAGGTCTTCCATGGTCGGCTGTAACGGGACCTCGGCCGACTCGTCTTCCAGGCATG
>CBDUSG010000684.1:0-2298 GCA_965369575.1 uncultured bacterium
CTGGGTTATGTTGCACTCTCAGGATAGCACACGTGAACGACAAATATCAGGTAATGATCAATATATTATCCTAAAAGTTATAGAGCACGCAAGCATAATTGTCGGACAGTTTCATACACCCTTTTTTCCAAAGTCCACAGGGCATTCACAGGAGGGCGAACAGCTGACCTACCCCCATCAACGCTACCAGTCTTTAAGTTAGTCCCGGAGCCATTGACCGTTCCCCTGAAACTGTACCACTACGGACTGGAGGGAATCCGGGTAGCTGCCCCTCGAACATGCGTCTACACACTCCGCCCCGCTTGGAGTCCCAAAGGTCGGGTGGTACCCCCCCTTTGGAAGATGGTTCCAACACATCAGCGTTCAACAGTCAGATGACAGGGGTTTTCAGCGTCGAAGGCCATGGGGCAGTATACCCGCCCCAATTTCTGCATTCCCGCCTCCACCCTTGTCATTCCCGCGTGGGCGGGAATCCATACGAACGACGAAGAAGGACGAAGCAACACCCCATCTCCTCCATCAATACTCATACTACACCCGCGAAAGGATCAGCAATGATTTTTCTGTTGACCAGAACGGCGAACGCCTTAACGCATTTCAGGTGAAAATTCGGTTGCTATGTGATATACTAATTTTCCCAAGGACCTGGAAGTACCTGTATTGAATCCGCCCACTATTTGACGATTCATCGATAGAGCTGATGGGACCTGTGAACCGATACAAACTCATTCACCATCCTTTGAGACAGTATGGATAAGTCCCCGGCTAAGCATTTTTTATTATGAGCTTTGTATCATTCAGCTTCGTACTCCTCTTCACTGTCGTTTTTCTCATCCGCCAATGCGTTGGAAGAAAAGGAAATGAATCACTCTTTCTGCTTAGCCTCCTCTTTGCGAGCATGCTGTTTTATGTCTGGCATGTTCCAATTTACATCCTGATTATCCTTTTCAGTACTTTCGTAGACTACTTCGCAGGATCCTATCTGGGCAAACAGGGCGCGTCAGCAGCTAAACGGAAAGCCGTGCTCACAGTTTCGCTGGCGGCCAATCTCGGTCTGCTGGCCATCTTCAAGTACTCCAATTTCTTCCTCACTGAAGTACAATGGATTCTCCACGGGCTTGGATGGAAATTAGAACTTCGGACACTAACGGTTGTCCTTCCCATGGGAATCAGCTTCTACACTTTCCAATCGATGAGTTACACAATTGACATTTATCGGGGCATAATCCGACCCATCTCCAGCTTTTGGAGATTTCTCTTCTTTGTTAGTTTCTTTCCGCAACTGGTTGCCGGCCCGATTGTCCGTGCCCGCGACTTCCTCTACCAGATCGACCGCGGCCGCAGGGTTAATATGTCTGCCTTTTGCGAAGGCGGTTATCTCCTGATTCGCGGCTATTTTTTAAAGGTGGCAATTGCGGACAATGTGGGGCTCATTGTCGACGAGTACTGGGCCCAGGCCGGGCTCAAAGGAGCAGGCAGTCTTCTTGGAATCTTCGTAGTCTTCCTCTTCTCGTTTCAGATTTTTTGTGACTTTGCCGGATACTCTTCTATCGCCCGAGGCCTGGCGTATCTGCTCGGGTTTCGCCTGCCCTTGAATTTCAACAGCCCTTATATTGCCGGCTCGTTCTCGGAATTTTGGCGACGCTGGCATATTACACTTTCACAGTGGCTTAGAGATTATCTCTACATCTCTTTGGGAGGTAATCGAAAGGGCAAATTCAGGATGCTGATAAACCTGATGCTGACCATGCTGCTCGGGGGGCTCTGGCATGGGGCTGCCTTTAAGTTTGTGATCTGGGGCGGCATTCACGGCCTCGCCCTCATCACCGACCGCATGCTGGGCTTGCGCGACCTGTCGCAGAGAGGCCGCTTCGTCAAGCTTGCTTGGTTCGTCGTCGTGCAGTCGGTTGTCTTGTTGGCATGGGTATTCTTCAGGTCGGCGGACACGGCGCAGGCTTGCAGAATAATCGCGAATATTTGCAGCCTTCAATTCTCACCCATCAAAGGATTTCCCTTGCTCGAGTGCATGATCTTAATCTCTCCGGCTATCATAATGCATATCAGAACTTTTCTCTTCGAGCATTTTGAACATCTCAGGCCCACAGGCGTGGAACAGGCTGTCGCGGCTGCCATCATGGCGTATCTGGCGATCACGTGTTTTGGAGCCAATAATGCGTTCATCTATTTTCAATTCTAGGATTTTTCGGCGCCGGAGCTTTAGGTCATGTCTTCTCGCATTCGGGATGACATTTATTCTTGCCATGACTTCAGGAGAGCTCGTTGCCCGAAAAATGGAAA
>CBDUSG010000685.1:0-2296 GCA_965369575.1 uncultured bacterium
ATCCAGAAACCAGCACGAGGGCCACGCATGCCGCAGCCCCGATGAGGGCGGTCTTTACGAGTCGTCTCACGAAACTCTTTCTTCGCTTGAGCGGCTTCGCCTCCGAGGCTTGTCGGGCGACGAGTTCAGCGTCCCGCAGCTGGAGTTTTGAATCCAGGCTCGTTCTAATGGCATCGCTCGCGCCGGATATCTCCGACAGTCGTTCCGAGCAGAGCGAGCAGGTTTTCAGATGCTCCGTCAATTCCGAATGCTTTCTTGCGTCCAGTTCTCCCTCTACGAGCTTATGTATGTGGGAAGTATCCCATTTGCAGGTTTTCATTCCGGATCGCCCCCTTCGTGAGCGCTAGTCATGTTCTCTTTTAGCTTTTTCTTCGCCGCCCGTAGGCGATGGTCTATCTTTGCCTTGCTTAATCCCGTCATCCGAGAGATTTCGATATAAGAAAGGTCGGCAAAATATCTGAGCATCACCGGGACCAGGTACTTCTCGGGCAATAGCTCAATTGCCTCGAATAAACCGTCATTACTATCGCCTTGGTATTGTCTTTCGCAATCATTATTCGTCGCCTTCGTATAATCGAGTTCGCGCTTCTCTCGTCGAATCTTTTTTCTCAGGTGATCATTACATCGATACACTATCAGCCTGAAAAGCCATGCCGAGGTCTTTTTCGAGTTATGCAGCTTATCTCGCTTGCGGTATGCCTCCGCGAAGACCTCCTGGATGACATCCTCTGCGTCGTGCGCATGGCGCAGCTTTCCATATGCGACGGAAAAGGCCGCCTTCTGATATTCGCGCACAAAATCTGTGAAGGCCCCGTCGAGCCCCGTTTTCCTTTGCTTCACTGAAGCTTCTCTCGATGTGATCCGCTCTTGTCCGAGCACGTGATCGGTATTTCTACTATATAATCGTCGCCAGCTCCCCAAAATCGCGGGAATCCTCAATTTAGTCTGTGGGGGAGATCAACAGTGAATATCGGTGATTGTCAGAATCATATGCGCGACCAAGAGGTCAGGTCAAATGCGAAGTGAAGGTTCTGTTTGGAAACCCAAATATTCTTCACCCGCGATAGTGAAACTTTCGCCCAAATGTGTTTCACCCGGGAAAAGCCGAAAAGTGAAGAATGCATCACAAAACGTTACTCGGCGGAGACCATATAAGCGGCTTCCAACCGCCCGCTCAGCCTCGTTCGCGCAGGAATTCTTCGACCTGTGCCAGTGTCGCAATGTCCGCCCATCCGTTCAGGCCGGAGCACATTATCGCCGCCGCCGCGTTCGCAAAGCGCGCCGTGGGCCTGACGGGCCACCCCTGCAGGTGCCCGTACAGATACGCGCCCTGGAAAACGCCGCCCGCGCCCGTTGTGTCGAGCGCGTCGATTTCGAACCCTTCGACGCTTGTCGTTTCCTCGGGCGTTATGGCGACGCAGCCGTCTTTCCCGCGTGTAACGACGAAGACATCGAGGCCGTATTGCCGCAGGATACGCTCGCCGGCCGCGACCGGGTCCTTTTCATTTACGAGCTGACAGGCGGTTTCGTCGGCGGGAATGAAAATGTTTGCCATCTCGAGCAGCTCCTCGAGCCCGGGGAACAGCACGTCCGCGTCGACCGAGATGGGGATCCCCTCGCGCTTCGCGATTTCGCACGCGGCGAGGACGGCCGGCGTGTAGATATCGACGTGTAGCAACCTCGCCGACTTGACGGCCTCAGGATCGACACAATCGGCGGGAGTGGTCAGCGCGCAGCCGGGATAGAAAGCTATCGCGGTATTTTTCGTCATGCCGTCGACGAGAACGGTGGAGAACGCCGAGGCGTCCGCCTCTGACAGTCGAAGCAGACTCGTATCTATTCCCTCGGCCTTCATGGTATCGGCTATGAGCCGCCCATATTCGTCATCTCCGAGCATCCCAATGTACTGCGTCTGCAGGCCCAGCCGCTGCATCTGCGCCAGGGCGTTCGCGACGGGTCCTCCAAGATGCCTGTAGTGTTCGAACACCATTACGGTCTCGTCGATTTTGGGAATGCTCGAAACCGTGGACTTCAGGTCTATGACCGCAACACCGACTCCCACCACGTCGATAGCCATATATTCCTCCCTCGACAATCGTCGACTTTCGTACGGGCAAGAGTATACATCAATGGTCTTGAGCGTGCCAGGCGGCTTTGGCGGGGCAATATTTCGATCGACCGCGTCTGCGGCAAACAAGGCCGGACTCATCCGGCTGCTTCTCTCGCGGCTTTTTTGGTATACTCCTATGGCAATCGCGTCGGAACCGGTCATTTGACTCGGGGTTTCAGCCGGACA
>CBDUSG010000686.1:0-2296 GCA_965369575.1 uncultured bacterium
AGTAGACTCCGGCGGCTGCTTCGCGAGCTCAAACCGGACGTGGCCCATCTGCACACGATCGATCACCAGATCTCGCCTTCCATCTTGCCAGTGCTGCGCGAGGAACGCGTGCCTGTCGTTCAGAGCGTGCACGATTATAAGTTGGTTTGCCCGAACTACCGGCTCTATGTGCCCCGCACAGGCGAGCTGTGTGAGCGCTGTCTTCCCGGAAATTACTCTCACTGCGTTCGGCACCGGTGCATGAAAGATTCGCTGGCGGCCAGCGCGCTCGTGGCGGGGGCGATGTACTTGCACAAGCGGCTGCGAATCTTCGAGAAGAACGTGCAGGCCTTCCTTTGTTCAACGCACTTTCTGGCGTCACAACTCGAAAAAGGGGGCGTTCCGAAGGATAAACTCCGGCATCAGCATCTCTATATTGACCTCGCACGATACGGCGACCGGGAGGAACGCGGTGATTATTTCGTCTACGTCGGCCGTGTTGTACCTGAGAAGGGCCTGAAAAGGCTCTTGGCGGCCTCGGCCCGGGTTCCGGACTGCAAGCTGGTCATCGTGGGCGAGGGAGAGTCCCGGCCGGACTTAGAAGTTTTTGCGCGGGCATGCGGCGCTGACAACGTCTCCTTTGTCGGGTACCAGGACGGGGAGGACCTTACGCGCCTCATTGCCCGTGCGCGATTCTTGGTGCTTCCCTCAGAATGGTATGAGCCCTGCGGCCTGGTGCTCTGGGAGGCAAATGCTTTGGGCCGGCCGGTGATAGGATCGCGAATCGGCGGCATTCCGGAATCCATCGATGAGGGCAAAACGGGTCTGCTGTTCGAGCCGGGAAATATCGGCGAACTCGCAGAGAAAATCGGGTGGCTCTTTGAGCATCCCCGGGAAGCCGACGAGATGGGAGCCGCAGGCCGAAAAAAGATTGAAGCGATCTGTGCATCGCACTATGACCGCCTGCTCGCCGTGTACGAAGAGGCCATCGAGTCAATCGGCACGTGACCGGTCGCTGCGGGTCAGAGTACAACCCGGCCTTGAAGGAGCGGCTTCAGGTCGCTCGAATTCGCTTGGATTGGGCGGCCGTCATCAGGACCGCCTCATATTGCTCAGCCTGGCGGTCCCAAGAGTAGTATTCGCGACACCGGTTCAGCGCGAGCCCGCGGAGTTCCTCGACGCGTTCCGGATAATCAAGCGCGTACGCCATCTTCGCGCGCAGATCTTCGACCGAGAACTCGAAAAGCAGCGCGCAATCCTGAACCGAGTCCGCGTTGTCCTCGCTGTTCAAGGTCAATACACACGTGCCGTATCCCATGGCCTTGAGGAGCCCGAGGCTGGTCCCGCCCGGCTGGTTCCCGTTGATTACCGCATACGCACCGTGATGCAGCTCCTTTACGTGATCGATATCGTAAATCGGGCCCGGAAAAACGACGCGTTCATCCTTCGTTTTACGGAGCGACGCGGCGTAGCGGCTGTCGGTCGGATCGCCGCCACCGAAGAAAAGCTTTTTGTCGGTGTCCAGCCCCTCAAAGGCCTCGATGATGAGTTCGCAGCTGTTGTCGGGGACGTGCCGGCTGAGGAACAGGAAGTACCCGTCCTTCTCCAGACCATATTCCTTCAGGATCTCCGGCTTAGTCGAGACCGCGTCGGCGTCCGCGCCGTTTGGAACGTGGATCGGGTCGCACATAAATTTTTCCGCGTAAAACTCGCTTACGGATTTCGCGTCGATGATGAGTTGATCGCAGACCCGTGCCGCTACGTATGCGGACAAAAATATGAATACGCGTGCGAAGGGCCCCCATTTGGCACGGCGCCAGTCGAAGCCGTCCGGATTCAAGACGACCTTTTGGCCGAAGAGCTTAGGAATGATACAAAGACTCGAAATGGCCGGGTTAAAGGCCAAAATGACATCTGGCTTCTGTCGCAGAACGTGGCAACACGCCAGGAAGGAATGCGTGTAGGTGTCCGTGATCGAGAACTTTAGACTGGGGAGGTTGATCAGTCTAATTCCCCGGTAAAACTCGAGGGCATCGTCGTCGCTACCGGTCCTACAGTAGCACGCGACCTCGTGTCCGCGCTCGACCAGGCAGGCGCCGATTTCCTCCGCGCACGTTTCCAGCCCTCCGTATTTCGCCGGGACCCCTCGGATTCCCAGAATGAAGATCTTCATGCAGGTTCTACTTACGGCCTCTACTCACGCGAGTGCGGTCAATACTAGCAGAATCGATACTTAGAAGATACAGATGTCCGGGCATACTTTAGGTTCGGCTCTTCGCACGAATTCGATGAGATCCGGCGACCGGAAAAGGTTGGG
>CBDUSG010000687.1:0-2279 GCA_965369575.1 uncultured bacterium
CTGCGGCGGCTCGGTATTTCGGGGTGCGCTCGGCGAGTATCTCGGCGATTTCGTCGACGAAGCTTTTTGCGCCGCTCAGCGACGGCCGCTGAGTGCCGTCCTTGATCCTGTCGGCGATCGTTTGCTCGTCGGCTTGCAGCCAGAAGACGATTCCGTTCTTCTTGAGACTCTCGATGTTCTGCGGCCTGACGATGACGCCGCCGCCTGCGTCGATTATCAGGCCGTCCTCGCCTCCGAGTTCGGCGGCGAGTTCGGATTCGATGTCGCGGAAGTAATCCCAGCCGGATTCCTCGACTATCTCCGGAATCGACTTTCCCGCGCGCCTGACGATTTCGGCATCCATACCTACTACGCGCATCGAGAGGCGTTCGGAGAGTTTTTCCGCTATTGTTGTCTTTCCCGTTCCTCGATAGCCAATCAGAACTATGTTCATGGAATCTCCGAATTTTACGAGGCCGACTTGCGCTCGCCGACTCCCTTTCGACTACTTCAGGTTTTCCTCGACGATCTTGCGCATGACTTCGACGGGGGCGCTTTTCCCCGTCCACAACTCGAACTGGACGATGGCCTGGTTGACGAACATCTCGAGTCCGGGGATAGCCTTGCAGCCGACCGACCGAGCCTCCTTTAAAAGCTGAGTCTCGCGCGGCGTGTACACGACGTCGAATACGACCTGTTCGGGCCGGAGCAGCTCCTTCGGGATCAGCGTGTCGCCGGTCTTGGGGCGCATGCCGACGGGCGTGCAATGAATAATGATCTCGGCCTTGGCCGCCTCTTTCCGCAAGGATTCGTCATCCAGATGTTTTCCGTCCACGCGCGCGGAGGTTTTGTCCTTCAGATCGCGCACGAGGGTATCGAGTTCTTCCGGGATGACGCCGAGTATCGATAGCTCGGGAGGGCGCTCCATATTTGCGAGCGTGAATGTTATTGCCCTGGCGGCGCCGCCCGAGCCGAGCATGAGCAGGCACTTTCCCGCCGGATCGGCCTCGTAGTCCAACAGCGCCTTCAGCGCCCCCGGGCCGTCGCTGCTGCTTCCCTTGAGGGAGTCGTCGTCTTTCAAGACCGTGTTGACCGAACCGATGCTGCGCGCGACCTCGTCGATCTCATCGAGATGTTCCATGATCGAGATTTTGTGGGGGATCGTGACGCTCAGGCCGCGGAAGTTGCCCAGCGCGCGCATCCCGGTGATCGCGCCCGCGATGTCTTCGACCCTGAATGCGACGTATACGAAGTCGAGCCCCAGCGCCTCGAATGCGGCATTATGGATGGCGGGCGAAAGCGAGTGCTCGACGGGGTTTCCTATGACCGCGCACACCCTGGTTTTCGCGTCGATCTTTCTTGAACTCGTCATCTGCATCCTTTCGCTCTCAAACGCTCAGCAGTTTTTCGGTGACCAGGTTGCACATGGCCCAGACGACGTCCAGCGCGAAATGTTTCTCAACCGATGCGTCGAAGAGAATCTGCGAACGCGCCGGGAACTCGTCGTCGGCCTCCCACAGGACGTACGCTATCTGCGCCCGCGGCAGCGCGAGCAGCTCCAGACCGGCGTCGCCGAACTCGATTGGTTTTCCGCCGATGAGCCTGCCTTTTTCCATGAAGGCTTCCGCGTCGCCACCGAACCTTTTTTCGACCCGCCAGCTCGGGATCGCGTGCGGCCCCTTGAAAAAGAATGCGCCGTCGGTTACCTGAGTTTCCGTTACGTACTCGTTTGCGATCGGGATCTCCTGCGCTCTGAGCAGGTAGTGAACGGAAATGAGAGTCGTATTGAAGTTGGGCGGAGGATCGCTCTCGCTTGCAGGGTCGCTCACGCGGACGATCTTTCTTTCACCCGGATAGACGAGCAGGTCGTCGTTGAGCAGCTTTAGTTCGTACGCTTTCTCGCCCTCGCTGTACCGGGCCAGGCTGCGGCGGCATACATTTCCAGTGTCCATCGCCAGCAGTTCTTCCCAGTACATGCTCGCAATCTTGTTGTCCCCTTCGAGGAAGGAGTCCTCTTCCGCTCTCCTTTTCGTCAGGTCGGCCAAAAGAAATATCGCTTTCAGATTTCGTCCTTCGGCAATGGATTTACGGCCCCGGGGCCACACAGATTCAGCCGCCTCGTTGTCGGCTGCGATTCGACGGAAACCGATCGAGGCGTGCGCGGAGTTGTATGAGCTATTCGTCTTCTTTCTTCGAAGGCCGCTTCGGGATCCTCATCGAGCAGGGCACACCCGTCTGGCACAGGCCGCAGCCGGTGGTCACGTCTATGCCATATTCCTCGCGCAGGCCCTCGATGCAGG
>CBDUSG010000688.1:0-2279 GCA_965369575.1 uncultured bacterium
GGTAAGGTCCTGCCCAAGGACCTCAACCCCATGACGGTCGCATCCGCAACGGCGGGCTTTCGGGAGGCGAGCCGGCATGATCCCGACCTTCACCAGGCGCGAGCTGCGCCTCGGCATCCTCAACATATGGCGGCATCGCCTGCGCTCCTTTCTAACGATCCTCGGGATCGTCTTCGGCGTCAGCTCCGTCATCACGATGCTGGCCGTCGGCGAAGGCGCCAGCCACGAGGCGCAGGAACAGATCAAGCGGCTCGGCAGCCGCAACATCATAATCAACAGCGTAAAGCCCCCCCGCAGCGAAAGCGCCAACGCCGAAACCGCGCGCATGAGCGAATACGGGCTCACCTACGGCGACGCCGAGAGGATCGGCGCCGTCGTCCCCGGCGTCGAGGTGATCGTGCCGTCGCGCACGATCCGCGCCGACGTCGCCCACCGCACAAAGCGGATCGCCGCCAACGCCATCGGCACGCTCCCTATCTTTCCGAAGATGTCGAACAAGAGCGTGGCCGCCGGCAGGTTCTTCAACGAGCTCGAGACCGCCGACGGCAGGAACGTGTGCGTGCTCGGCGCCGAGCTGGCGCGCCGCCTGTTCACGCTCGACGACCCGCTTGGCGGAACCGTCAAGATCAAGAACGAGTATTTCACCGTGATCGGGGTTTTAGAAGAATCGGGCCCGTCCGCCACGGCCGACGAGGAGTCGCTGACCTCGCTCAACGTCTACGTTCCGATCACGGCGGCCAAGTCGCGCTTCGGCGAAATCATACTGACGAGGAGCGCCGGCAGCTTCACCATCGAGAAAGTCGAGCTGCACCGCATCATCGTCAGGGTCAAAGAGACGGACGCCGTCATGAGCTCCGCCGAAGTGATCCGCAATATCCTGGAGCCGCACCATAAAGAAAACGACTTCGAGATCGTCGTTCCGCTCGAACTGCTCCGACAGGCCCGCCGCACGCGGCGCATTTTCGACATCGTGCTCGGCTCGATAGCCGCCATATCGCTGCTTGTCGGCGGCATCGGCATCATGAACATCATGCTTGCCACCGTCACCGAGCGCACGCGCGAGATCGGCATCCGCCGCGCCCTCGGCGCCAAGAGGCAGGACATCGTCGTCCAGTTCCTGATCGAGACCGTCCTGCTTTCCGGCTTAGGCGGCGCCGTCGGCCTTGTGCTCGGCATATCGGTTCCGTACGCGATAACCGGCTTTGCGGGCATGGAGACGATCATCCGCCTGTGGTCGCTCATAGCCGCCTTCGGCATCTCGATCCTCATCGGCCTCATCTTCGGCATATACCCCGCCTACCGCGCCGCAACCATGAACCCAATCACCGCCCTGCGGCACGAGTAGGGCAAGTCTCGAATATCCGAGATTTACCACAAATGATTGAAAAATTTTATCTTGGCGCAGGAATTCGCTTGCGTTGGCGCATCGGATTGTGTTAAAATTCTCTTAGTAGACTGCTTCTCTTGAGAAAATCTCCTGTCAATGCATCAGGGACACGTTCACGAGCCGGCAGAGGAGAATCCCGAGCTTGCCCTAAGGCATTTCGGGCGAGCTATCGATTTCCTTCGAGCCGGCAACAAGGCAAAGGCCGTCGAGCAGCTCAGGCGAGTGCTCGAGTATGATGCCGAGTTTGCCGAGGCTCGCGCCAAGCTGAAGGAACTGGGCGAGGCGCCGGAGGCTCGCGCCTAGTGCCGCACGGGGAGCGAGCGAATTTCGCGCGTGCAACGTGTCTTTGCCGGTGAACGGGCGTTGCCCGCTTCGGGGACGATTTTCTCAGAGGGACGACTTTCTCAGAGGGATAAAGGAAACATCTGACAGGGAGGAACGCGATGTGCCGTTTTTGCGAAGAGTACGGCGACGGCGGGAAATGGTATCTTAATCCCGCCAATTACGCCCGCAGGTTGTATAAGGTGCGCAGGGAGGGCGAATCCTCGAGCAGCGCCGACGCCGACCCGCAAGCCGCCGGTATGGGCGGCGGTACCATTAACGAGATAATAAGGGCGCGCGCCGCCGGCAAGCTTGACGAGGAGGAGCGCATAAAGAATGCGGAGCTGGAAAAGGCCTACAAGATACATTTCGCGCAGGTCGTGACGCTGGATGAGACGAAGCAGATATTCGACATTGCCTACCCGATAGCCCGCATGACATGCGCGTGCAGGCGCTCGTCGGGCGCGCGTCCCGCCGACCAGAATTTAACATGCATATGAATCGGACCCCGCAGGTTCAAGTGGGTGCGCGGGCCGGAGACGTACCGCGGCGGCGGGGAAGTAATGTAGCC
>CBDUSG010000689.1:0-2277 GCA_965369575.1 uncultured bacterium
GACATGGACAACACCTCCGAGCAAAAGACCCACGCCCTCAAACAACATCCTGCATCGCAGGGTTAAGGCGCGCCATGGACGTACAATTCGATACTGTTCATCGTGGGCCTCTTTGAGTTGAAGCATTGGGCTTTCCGTCCGGCTGCTCTTGTGCCGACTTCAACACTCGGATGGCCAATTTTTTCCACATTACATAAGATTGACACAAGTGGGTTGTTCTCCCCCGAAGGAAGTGAGCCAGTTGCATCTGAAATAGATGTCGCCACTCCGATTATCCAGTTCCTTGAAACAATGTACGGATCGACAGACGACGCGCGCAGACTGTCTGTCTCCACCTTTATCGCGGGCTTTCCTTCTTTCGGGATAACGGGCGAGGCTGTCCTTGTCGGCTCCTGCGATGACAATGCGTATCCTGTGGCCTTTCTTTATGAGCGCTGATATCGGATGGAGGCCGAAGGTCAGCTTGACCGTTTCGCCTCGATTGAATGAGTGGTATGGAGCAGGTATTTTGTAAGGAGGTCTATCGCGGAAAACCTTTCGGTGAATCGCCCTCAGACCGCCCTCGACGAGATACCTGATTTCGCCTGCTTTGTCCACGTCTTCGAGGCAGACAAAGAAGGCGCCGTTGGCGCGTTTCGATTTGTCTCCCTTTGACCGCGGCTGCCCTTCTACCGCGTAAAAAAGCAGGCAGATCGAAAGGCCACGCCCTGGCTCACCCTTTCAAGTGCAGCTGCCTGCATTGCTGTCCGCAACGACTCCGAAACTCTCACCTCGGACAAGATAAGGGCTGATTTTTCCGGCTTTTCCATTTTTGCTGCAATCTCTCCGTGTCAACATGCTTGAAACAGCTACCTCCACTAAATTAAGGCAGAGGGCGAAGAGATAGAGTATGAGCGACAGCTAAACGCTGCTCCACTCCAGGGTGTCGCTTTTAAACGTTGAGCAGCCGGCCATGAGATCACTGGGCGCTTCGCATTCGGACGATTAGTGATTCAAATATTCATAGATATACGCCCCCAATCACGCCGCCCCGAACATAAGGGCCATTATTATGGCGGCCCTGGAAAATCTTGATTTTATCTTGAACAGAAAACCGTGCCTTTTAGTCCCGGTCAGCGGATCCGCAAAATCGCCCCAATCTTTTCTCGGATATTGCCGCGCTTGCACAAAATCTTCCCGTACCTCTTCCACATCTTCGCGCGTTTCTCTCGAATGCTCCCGCACCACTCTCATATCTTCTTGCGTTTCTTCTAAATCTTCTTGTACTTCTTCTAAACCGTCCCGTGCTTCTTCCAAATCTTCATGCGTTTCTGTCAAACTTTGTCTTACTTCTCCCAAATCATCTCTGTCTTCACCAACTTCTATATGGCTTCCCGCCAACATCTGCCAGAGTCTCTCTCTTTGCCTTCTCTGCTCCTCGCGACTCCTCCAAAATTCCTCGCGGTATTTTTCCCGTTGCTTTCTAAAATGTTCCTGATCCCTCCAAAATTCCTCCCCTCCCCGGCCGGCTTCTTCCGTTCCTTTCCTCCCTGTCTCTCGGGTCTTTGCCGTGGATCTCTCTGTATCTCGGCCGCCATACTGTTCTCTCCCGCTGCTTGAATGCTCGCCGGAGCCGAGAGACATAAGCTTCTCGTAAGCTTCATTAATCGTCTTTGCATTGTCTTCAGCTTTCTTCTGAAGCCGGGGGGGTTCGTGGGCAAAGCGGTCGGGATGCCAAACTTTCAGCATATCCCTGTAAGCCTGCTTAATTTCTTCTTTTGAGGCGCCGGGATTTATCCCGAGAATTTTGTAGTAATGATCCATTCGGCCACGAGGAATTGCCCGGCAAAACGATGATAAGGCGGATCGCATGGACGGTGGCCCGGCCCACCAATTCCGCCGTTCCCTTTACCGGCTGCATGCGTGCGTGCCGTCAATTCCCATGAATTCAACTTTCAGGTTCCTATTTCCAAGTTGATAACTCCATGTGTTCTTTTCACGAGCGCCGGCTATTGTCCGAGGAGGTCGCTCATTTCAGCCCGGGCGCCAATCTTTAGCTGCGGCGTCGGAACAATCCTCTTTTTTTCTTTTCAGGGCGGCCTCCGTCATCGTCGCCGCCGGACTTTTGGCCGTCTTCACGCTTTTTCCAGAGGCAGATGTTGGCCGCGATGAGTTCATCGACCGCTATCATCCCGCCTTCGCATTCGACAACATAGGTGGGATACTTCTGGTGCAGCGTAATTTCCGCCCCCGGCTTGACCTGCAACCCGTTTAATCTGTGGAGCTGGGCGTCATCCT
>CBDUSG010000690.1:0-2272 GCA_965369575.1 uncultured bacterium
GTCGCGTACGTCTGCCGCAGTGTTTCAACCGACTGCAAGAATTCCCTTATTTGGTTCCAGCCGGGAAACTCAGGGCCTGCTCCGATTCACGATGATTCCACGTAGGTCAGCACGCGAATGATGCCCATCGTCGCGCCGTCGGTGTTCGTTGTGGTGGCGTCCGAGACGGAGATCACTTTCCTGACCTTGCTCTCGGCGATGAAATCCGTGACCTTTTTGTCCAGTTCATCGAGTTCCTGCGTGATATGGAATATCTTGAATTGCGATCCGAAACTTTTGACTTTAACCATTTTCCCTGGCCTCCCCAAAGCTTTGTTTTTGAACGATCTAAAGCGTTCGCATCCATATCTTTATCAAATTCTGTCACTTCGATTGAATTCGGGCTACCTCGTTGAGTCGAAAAAATGCTTGACAGATGGCTGGCAGCATGCTATCATGTGCATATATGGACATATGTCAACATATCGGAGGAAATATGACCGAATTTCTCGAAAAAACCGGCGCCGCCGCGGTCGATGACGATCAAATGCAATCGTATCACGATTACTTCGAGCGCCTGTTCAGGACGAATTTCTTCAAGTGTCTCAACGACGAGACGAGGCAGAAGATCATCCTGCTGTCGGGCCTGTGCGGGGAGCAGGGCATGCGCGTAGCCGACATCGCGGGGCATTTCGACCTGGACAGGTCCACCGTCTCGCATCACCTGACGATGCTGCGCGACAGCAACCTGCTCAGCGTCGAAAAGCGCGGCAAGGAGAGATACTACTCGGTAAACCTGGACTATATCATAGGCGTGCTCGAAGAGGTTACGAGCATATTCCAGGCGTGCTGCAGACACGCGCGAAAAGATATTGGAGAATAATCGCGGGCGGCCGCGTGCCGCCGGATCAGCGGCTTCCCTTGCCGCCTGAAAACAGGGGGGGAATCGGATCATGTCATATATTTTCATGAAGATACTGGAGAAATGGCCGGGATCCTACGACGCCGGCATCGCGAAATACGCGGCGGGCGATTTTGCAAAAGTGCGCGAGCAGTTGCTTTCGGCCGTCAAAGCGGGCGACCGCGTGCTCGACGTCGGATGCGGACCGGGGACGTTCTCGATAGAGTGCGCCAGGCGCGGCGCCTCGGTGGAAGCCGTCGACATCAATCCACAGATGCTGTACACGGCCGACCTCGCGGCAAAAAAGGAAATTTTTCGGGAAAAGATCAATTTCCGGCAGATGGGAGCGACCGAGCTCGAGTTCGAGCATGGCTCGTTCGACGCGGTCGTATTCTCGCTCTCGATGAGCGAGCTTAGGGAGGTCGAGCAATTGGTCGCGATGAACTCGGCGTTCGACCTTCTGAAGCCGGGCGGAAAACTTCTCGTCGCCGACGAGGTCGTCCCGGAGGGTTTGGGGCGAAAGCTGTGGTATCACATGCGCAGATCGTTCCTCTACGTCATAACCCGCATCATCGCAGGCGCGACGACGCGGCCGGTGCGCGAGATGGAAGAGAAATTCCGCTCGTGTGGTTTCGACGTCGAGCGCGCAGAGGAATATGAGCGCGGCAGCCTGAAGCTTGTCATTGGAAGTCGCCGCGGGGAAAGGCCCGCGCCGGAAGTTCTGCCGGCGTATCGGCTGCCGGCGTGGCTGGAAACACTCGGCGATGTCTACAGCTATCTCACGCTGTCGTTCTGGGCGGTCCCGATGCGCACAGGCCTCTACGAAATCGGCGCCCCTGCAAAGGACTCCCCCATTCTGGTCACGGCAAATTTTTTTCTGACGTTCACGGCGGTGAGAAAGCGCCTGCGCGGGCTCGATTGCTATCTGCTGGTCATCGATTCGCGCGGAATCAACGTGTGGTGCGCGGCCGGCAAGGGCAATTTCTCGGCCGAGGAAATCGCCAACTCCTTGCGCGCCACGCGCATCGGTGATATCGTGGAAACGAGGAGGCTCATACTGCCGAAGCTGTCCTCCAACGGCGTCAAGTTTCGCGATATCAAGCGATTGACCGGGTGGGACGCCGTTTTTGGGCCCGTATACGCGCGGGACCTGCCCGAGTATCTGCGGGCGGGATGCGTCCTTGGCGAGCACATGAAGCGCGTGCGGTTCGATCTGGCGGATCGGCTGTGGCTGGCGCCGCCGTTCGCATGGTTCGTCGCCGCCTGGTTCGTGCTGCCGCTGCTCGTGTTTCGGAACCTGTATTCGCCGATGATTCCTGCGGTTGCACTTGCGGCGGGCTTGATTTTTCCGGTTGCATTCTATATTCTGCCTACGGACCGGTTTTTCAAGAA
>CBDUSG010000691.1:0-2262 GCA_965369575.1 uncultured bacterium
GGAATTGGATATGTTTCTCATCGAAAATTTCCATCTGCCAGAGTCGCCCCAGGAAAGGGGTCCGCAGCATTATCCGGCGCTCCCTCTCCTGCTCAGCATGATCGACATGGCGATCGACAAGGGCCATCCTTTCGGCGCGAAATGGGACACTGACCGTCTTGTACATGTCAGAGACGCGCTTGAGTATGTGATATTCGCATATCTCAAACACTCGTTGCAGAGAATCAAGCCCCATTATGCAAGCTTCTTGAGGATCCTCTGCGATACGACAGCGGGCGAGCCGACGATTATCTCCCTCAATTACGACATCATTGTCGACAACGCTCTCATAGGGCTCAGTGAAGAGGTCGGCGAGCCGGGCTTTCCCGACTATGGATGCAGCATTTCGACGCCTGTCTACGGTAAACACAGAAAGTTCGGAAAGCTGCTTAAAATCCATGGGTCACTCAACTGGCTGTTCTGCCCTAATTGCCAGCGACTCGATATCGGCGTTACAAGGTCAGGGCACACCTCAAAGGTTCTGGAGGAGCTCTATTGGGAGAACCCACTTGAGGAGAAGTACGGCTGCCATGGGAGTCCCTCTCCCGATTGCCGTGCTCACGTGCGCCCGGTTCTCATCACTCCGACGCACCTCAAGGATTACCGCAACCCCCACATAGCCCGCGTCTGGTTCGAGGCCGCGCGTTGCCTGCGCAAGGCCGGGAGCGTGATTTTTATCGGATACAGCATGCCCGAGGACGATCTGGACGTAATATACCTATTCAAACGCGGATTGGCGGAATTGGCCCCTGAAAAGATCACCGTTGTTGAATACGCCGGGAATGACATGCCCTGGGAGCTGGGTAAACATCCCGTGGGGAAACGTTACAAGATGCTTTTCGGTGACAGAATTAACTGGCGAGCCGATGGGTTTGAGAGTTGGATCGACAGCCTGGGCAGGTGACCGTTAAAGCCGGCAATGCGCCATTTTTATGCTGGTCAGCGAATCGGCAAGAGAGATCAAGATGGCGCGGGATAGAGAATACGCGCATTCTTTGTCGCTCGACGCGCCGAATTTGGTCGTATCAGCGGACTGAAATAGCGCGGCGCGCCGAGGGGGCGTGAGCTCCGGGGTCCGGAGCAGCGGTGGCTGCATTTTGCCGGCCCTGTTCGGAGTCATGACGGATAAAATGCCGGCGGAGATAAGATAAGTGATGTCGACGCCCAACATGTACAGGAACGGAACTTCATCTTCGCCGGTGGTCAGCATGAAGGCCGCGGTGATGAAAAGTCCGACGATGACTGCAATTCCCAGTGGGATCAGGAGCGCCCACCTCCAGCCTCTTTTCCATGCGGCGATCGTCACCATCACCTCGAAAACAAATATCATCTTCCTCTTCCTTTCGCTCTTTGTGTGCGTGCAGCGTTTTGTTGCATCGATTTCCCGAAGCAGGATGCTCGCTCGGCCCGACCGAGCGGAAAAGCGCGCAATATTGTCGGAATCCCGGCCTATATCTCGAAAAAAAGGGCAATAATCGCGCCAACTGCGCCGCCATGTGGACCCGTCGGCGCTCTGTGGCAATGGAGAGGAGACGAGAAGTCCTTGTGGCGACGCCTGATTTGCGTTATTATTGTGGCATGAACTGGGGTGGGGGCACACGGCTCGCTTCATGCAATCCCTATTCGGGGAAGAGGAGGCAGATATGCGCCAGGACGGATTTTCGAAAAGTCACCGCCGATCGATTCGGCCTGTGACGATTTTTCTGTTATCGGCGGGACTGATGCTGAGCTGCGTGGCGTCGGACGGACTGTCCTTTGACGACGATACTGACGATACTGAAGAAGGCCTCGATCTTTCACGGGTCGTGCTTTCGGGTCTGAACGCCCGCGCCGTGCCGGCTGGGAATTATATCTTCGATGGTGCGAAGCAATGGGACGATTTCTGGGCAAGGTTTCAAGATGGCCCGGCTCCGGAGATAGACTTCGAGGAGTTTACGCTCGCGGCCGTGTTTCTCGGGCGCAGGCCGAATCCCGGCCACTCGGTCAAGATAATCGGCGCGAAGGAAAGAGGGGGCGAGACAGTGGTTGAGGTAATCGAGTATCTACCGCCTCCGGGCATGATGTACGCGCAGGTTATCGTCTATCCGTACGACGCGGCGCTCATCCCGAAGATCGACGGGGCGATACGCTTCGAGGTCTCAAAAAAAACCGGACGGCCAAAGGGTTCCTAGTGTCGTGTCAACCGTATACTGTTGTTTTCAGCGAGCCGAGAAGCGGTTAGCT
>CBDUSG010000692.1:0-2258 GCA_965369575.1 uncultured bacterium
GATGGCGCATCCAAGAGTGGGCCCGCTGAGGTCGCCGTCAGGCCGGTGGGTGAGAACGGGATCGACATTATCGTCGACGTTCCCGGGGCAGGATTAATTTTTCTGAACGACATGTTCATGCCGGGATGGCGGGCCGACGTTGACGGAGTGGAAACAAAAATATTCCGGGCCGATTATCTGTTCATGGCTATCCCGGTTCAGGCCGGCAGACATTCAATCGAGGTGCGATACAGGCCGACGGGCTTTCGAGTGGGCGCTTGGATAACCTCGCTGACGGCGGCGGCGGTCGCGTTGTCGCTGGCGTTCAACGCGGCTCACGGGCGAACCCGGCGAATGGCGCCATGGGAAAAGAAAGGTACGCAGCCAAAGCCCGAAGCGAAATCGACAGAGGTTTGACGGGTACGTCTTTCGGTGAGTCGTAATTGCAATCGCGGCGCCTTGTCTTGGACAACTTGCTGGACTCTGAAACCGACAATATACGGGTGACACGACACTAAAGGATCGAGCCCGGCTCGACCGCCGCCTGCTTGTCGTCGGACTCGTAGGTCGAGAGGGCGAATTGCATTATCTTTATCGCCTCTTCGCCGGTCAGGCTCGGCGTCTTTCCCTCCAGCAGGCAATCGATGAAGTGTACGTTCGATCCCTTGAATCCTTCCGACCAGTCCGCAGGAATGTCGTTATAAGCGTGTGTCGCGCCGTCGCGATACATGATCAGGGCGGGGATGTCCATTAGTTGACCGGTGCATCGAGTGACCCATAGTATCCCGCGAGAGCCGGTGATCTCGAACCTTTCCTCGCAGTTGTAGTATTTCGTCTTTATGCGCATCTCGCCGGCGTGCACGCACTCCATGACGCCGTACCTCTGGTCGGCCTTGTATTTCCACATGACGGTGGCCGGCGCATCGACGAAAAAGTCGCGGTTCTCGATAAATGCCGACACCTTTTCGACGTCGCCGCCGAGAAACAGGGCCACCGCGAACTTGTGATGCATGTCGTCGAGCATGTTTCCGCCGCCGCTGCGCTTTTTGTCGAAGCGCCACGCCCAGGCGTCGGGATCGACATCCCAGCCGCAGTCCATGCTGCCGACGGTGGTGCGCACACGCACCATGCTCGGGTTGCCGATCTCGCCGGCCTCAATCAGTTCTTTCGCTTTAACTATGGGCGGATAATAGATATAGGGATCGTTCACGCGCAGGGTAACGCCCGCATCCTCGGCGGCGGCGATCATTTTCCGGCATTCGGCGACGTTACGGGCCATCGGTTTTTGGACCGAGACGTGTTTGCCCGCCTTCGCAGCCTCTATCGCCATCGGGCAGTGGAGGTCGTGGGGGGTGATTATCTCGACCGCATCGATGTCATTGTCGGCCAGAAGCTCGCGGTAGTCCTCATAGACTTTTTCGGCGTCCCATTCGCAAGCCTTCGCCTCGGCCTTTTCCTTGCTCGAATCGCATACGGCACGGATTTCGACGCGGTCGTCGGCCACATATCCGCACACGGTCAAGTCGGCTATCACGCCGCAGCCTATGACACCGATTTTTATCCCGGACATACAGCTCGTTCCTCTTAATCCGCCTTAGATGTCCGAAACAGCCGGTGGATGGATTCGCGCCACCGCTGAAGTTTCAGTTTCCTGAAGGCGACGACCGTCATCTTCAGCAGAAGCCAGCCGTGTTTGAATCGTTCAATCTTGATATCGCCATACGTGCGCGCCCGGTATCGCACCGGCACCTCGACTATCTTGATGCCCAGGCGCGCGGCGCCGAACAGGAGGTCGAAGTCGCCGAAGGGGTCGAAATCGCCGAAATAGCTGCGATTGGCCGCTATTCTCTCGTAATCTTTCTTAAAAAGCACTTTCGTGCCGCAGAGCGTGTCGGTAATGCGCTGCTCCAGCAGCCACGAGAACGCAAAGCTGAACAGCTTGTTCGCTATGACGTTGAGCAGCCTCATGGCCTCTTTTTCCATCGGGTACACGAGGCGCGAACCATTGATGAATTGGGCCGTGCCTTCGGCCAGAGGGGCGTAAAATTTGGGCAGATCCTCCGGCGGGACCGTAAGGTCGGAGTCGAGGATCATGAGGATATCGCCCTCGGCCGCATCGAAGCCCCGCCGAACAGCGTCGCCCTTTCCGATGGCTGGATTCTGGTGTATCAGCTTGACGCGACGTTTATCGCCGTAGCGCTCGATCATCTCCTCTATCTTCTCGATGGTGCCGTCTTTGGATTCGCCGTCGACGAAGATGAGTTCGGTCCAGGAGCCCA
>CBDUSG010000693.1:0-2258 GCA_965369575.1 uncultured bacterium
ACAGCCGCTCTTTCCACCGAAATGTTGAAGTAATAGTAATTTCTTCCCCATGGGTCTCTCCGCGCCAATTCGCTCTGTGGGGGGCAAGTTGCCCCCCACACCCCTCCATGAGATGCTCCGCATCTCTTCTTTTACACTGACTTCATCGGTCTTTGGAAAAGACGTTGTTTCATGACCGGCCCTACTGATTCAGTCTCAGCGAGGACCTGTCCCACGCGACTCAAACATAGCCGAGGCAAGGATACGAAGTATCCGGCGGCGAGTCGCCGCTGACATGAGAGCGGCCACTGGCCGCCGCTGACGTTCCAAGCCGCATAAGCAATCCCATGTAGGGGCACGGCGTGCCGTGCCCTGGCCGCCGGCGAGTCGCCGGAGACATATCTTACAATACTCTGAGGCCGACAATACACGGTTGACACGACACTAAAATATCCGCGCGCCGAATTTTGCCAGCAATCCATCGAGTAAGGTCAGGGGAAGACCGACAACATTATAGTAACACCCCTCTATTTTTTCAATTATGACTCCGCCCGCTCCCTGCATGGCGTAGGAGCCGGCCTTGTCGAGCGGGTCTATCATCTCGAAATATTTCTCGATCTGCGACGGCGAAAGCGGGCGAAAAGTGACAGCGGTCACGGCATGGTCCGTCACGGCCGAGCCGTCCCCGGCGCGGAGGACCGCCACCCCGCTGTATACCTTATGCGTCCTGCCGGCGAGAGTCGCGAGAACACGGCGTGCGTCGTCCATGTCGGCCGGCTTCCCGAATATCGTTCCATCGAGCGCGACGACCGTGTCCGCGCCGATGACCAGGCCGACATCGAGTTTTTGGGCGACGTCCGAGGCTTTTGCAAGAGCATTGCGCTCGACGAGTTCTCCGAGGGGGACGCCCGGGTCGGCGTTTTCGGAGACTCCGCTCGGGATCGCGCTGAATTTCACACCGAGCATCCGAAGCAGCTCGATTCGCCTGGGCGAGGCCGAGGCCAGGATGATGGGAACGCCTGTGTCAGGGTCGGACATTGAAAATTGTTTTTCCGAAAGCGAGGTCGGGCGGCTCGGTACCGATGAAAACGAGGTGTGAGCCGCACCTGCAGTCGGAACAGCCGAAACCGGGCACCGGTTCCAGTTTTCGCGGCCGCAGCGCCGATGAATAAAGCCCGCACTCCGTCATTCCATCATGGGGGAACACGCTCGCCGATTCAACTCGGACTTCCCTGCGGCTGGTCAGGTAGTCGATGTGCCAGCGCCTTTTCTTATTGCGCGCCCTGTGGCGCGCCAGCCTGGCGGAAAGGTTCTTGCGGGCGCTGCCGCAATACACGTAGTAGCCCGGCCGAAAATCTATTGTCCCGATTGCGCCCACTCTGACGCTCATCCGGGCGGTCAGCTCGAGGACCAGCAGGTACAGGCCCGAGTCCGGCTCAAAGGCCGCTCGAGTCGTTCTTGATGATCTGGGTGCCTTCCGGGGCATCGAATTCCAGTTCGCCGTCGCCGACGGTTTCGTTGACGCGAATTTCGGAAAGCTCTATCTCGGTAGTGTCGCCGGATATCTCGCGCACAACTATCCGCCTCGGCAGGTAGTCCGCGTCGTCGAGCCACAGGGTAAGCCCGAGCAGTTGGGACGCCGTCGATTCGGTTCTCGGCAGCAGGTCGACGCGGGTCAGCCTTTCGCCGGCGCGGCCGATGGACACATCAAACCTCTTTTTGAGTTGCTCCCCCGAAGACTCGAATGCGAAGAAAAAGTGCGAGGCTCCTCCATCCTTTTCGGTGGGATAAACCTCGATCTGCTCGAGTTCGGGGAAATAGTATTCGACCGAATCGGGCAGTATCCGCATCTGCGTTTTGTCGGGCTCGACGTACTTCCAAATCATCCGGCGGGGGGCTTTGTAAAGGATTGTTCCGGTGGAAACTTTGACCTCGTCGAAAAGTTGCAGCGTTCTTTTTTGCACAAAACGGGCCGAAAAAGTGGAGACTTCCCCTCGGCGGCTCTCGAACTCGCTCAGGAAGCCGTCGACGTCGACGCCGTTGGCGAGGGAATGGGAGTGCAGACATAAGAGAGTCAAAAAGGCCCCGGCGCAACACTGCGATATGCGAATCGAGAAAGAGGTCGAGAGGCGGCGGGAGCGTCGGGCAAGGCGGATCATCGCATTATTCTTTCTCCTCCGGGAAGAGGATCTCAAGGTCTTTGATCTCTTCCTCGCCCACTTCGGAGCCCACTTCGGAGCCCGCTTCGGAGCCCGCTTCGGAGCCCGCTTCGGAGCCCG
>CBDUSG010000694.1:0-2253 GCA_965369575.1 uncultured bacterium
AGATCACGCAGACGGAGTTAGTGCATGAGGCATTGCGAGACCTGCGTAAGAAGCTCGAAGGCTAAGGCGTAACCTACTCCCGGTCGGTAACCGTGAGGTCGCAGAGATCGCGCGACGCCGCATTATACGGCGGCATCAGAAATTGATCCAAATTCCAGCCCTCTTCCGGGATAGTGCTCTCGGCGGCATCTTCAATTTCATCGGACAGTTCCGAGAAGAAATCTATGCCGGTCATCAACTCAATTATATCCACTGTGTAGGCGAGATCGCGCAGCCTTATCACATCGGTATACATCTGGCCCATTACAATCCCCAACATCTCGGGCTGTCCCTCGTTCTCCCTTACAACGATCTTGTAGAAGCCTATTGGGATTTCAACGTCTGTGCAGTTCTCAATCACGCGGTCAGGATGAAATATCGGGCCGGTGACTACCCATACCCCGTCGAAGTCTTGGGCATATTCGCCGGATACAATACCCTCAAAAGCGGCCCACGGCTCCTGATTCAGGGTAGGAAGCTGTGGAACGATATTCGACATGGTAAAGGTCTCTTTCTGGGGGGCCTTTCCGTGACGCACGCCAATTCTGCGCCGGGGCGCCATATGCCCTCTATCGAATCCGCTGTTAGTGTAATCATTGTGTTTCACGCGGGCGGTCGTGTCGTTGTCAATTGTGAAGTATGTCGATCTCGGCGGGGCTGTAGTATTAGTTGTGCTCTCAAGATAGAATGCCGCCCAAAGCGGGTTTCTTTTCGTTTCTGAGTAGCCGACTGAATATGCAGTTTTGGTAAGATTGGTCATTGTGTCTCCAATGGCAGACACATCCGGCCGACCAGCATAGAAATGTTGCGCGCTCGTCTGTGCTGAGAAAGCAAAAATCAGAGTTGCAATCGGAAGTGCTCCCAATAGGCGCTTCATGGCTGTACCTCCATCTTAAGTGATATCCGGATTCCTTTCCCAAGCCCTCTTGCCTCTCCGCCCCGCGCACTCGCCAGTAGATGTAGCTTCCAGACGGATGTTAAAAAGGAAGCATCTGACGAAGAAGGCAAGCGTGATTGTCTCCGCACCGAATATGCCGACGAGGTCTCTTAGAGCAAAGAAGACTGCAACAGAAACAAGAACCATTGTGAGAAAACCCACGACCTGTTTCCTCCTGTCCTAACCCTCATAATCTTTCGGCAATATCTTCTCAGAAAATCCAAGAAAGTAGGCCTACAATAACAATGCCAATGAAAAAGCCAATGAAAAAATTCATATTTTGTGTCGACTTTGCCAACTCTCCAAATCCCGTCAGCATCTTTCTTTCAAGTGACGATGTATATAGCCCAATAAAGTCGATTTTCTCTTCGAGGGAATAATACTTCCAACTCCCATATTTATATAGGCCCTCCAATTCTTCGGGCACCTCCCGCTCTTTCTTTGTAACACCTTCGATACTCGCGGTTGCATAAGCTACTCCTATACAGTCATCGAGTTCCTCCAGACGCCTTCTTACAGCTTGCAGATCGTCGGCAGAGAGACGTCGGTTTCGCGCTAACTCCCTCAGGATCTGCGTATCATTTTCGCGCTCCAAATTAATACTTAATCGAATGCCTGAGTGTGAGGATTCTTTTATATCCTCCGCCGTTTCGCAAAGGATTTCATCAGCATCCTTTAATCCGAGAGCAAGAGTCTCATTATCACGCTTGGTGTCGCAGCCCGAAAGTATTGCTAATCGACACGACCAGTCATCGCATTTCTGGTATGCCTCTGCCTTTGTTTCATCGTCAGTTCCTACGAGCCAGTAGACATCCTCCTTCACCCCATCGCCTTCTGCAGGCCATTGTGATACCAATCGCCAGATTTCGGCAAAATCATGGGTTTCCCACAACGACAGGGTCTGTCGGAAAGATGGCCCCAACAATCTCTCCCTGCTCATGTGTAAGACTTCGTTATTGGTTAGGAAAGCTCTGGCCAACTCCTTCCGCTGTTCAAACCCTATGCCAAGCTCTTCGTCGTCATGGGTGAAAACTTTCTTGACGTGTTCCGGGCTGATTCTTGGATTCCGCATCATGGCAAGACGCTCCATTTGCGAGGATTCCTTGAAATAGCCTTCCCATGTCTTCTGAAGATCGACAATTCCGACGACAGAAACATGGGAATTTTCTCGTAAGCAAGCACGGACGAATGGGTCGGGGTCATTCTTCAGAATGTCCTCCAAGCTGGGGTCAGACGATTCGCCCTCTTTCCCATTATCTGCCTTTGGGCTAAAGCCG
>CBDUSG010000695.1:0-2250 GCA_965369575.1 uncultured bacterium
CTGGGCGTCGATCACCGTCGCCGCGACCCACGGTCTCAGGCCCGAGAAGCCGGGCTTCGGCGTGCCGAGCAAGGAAGAGGCCGAAAAGGTCATTGTCGAGACCGAATACCGCCTCAAGGCCGGCGAGAGCTTTCTACGCGTCAAGACTACAATAACGAACAAGGGGGACGAAAAGGCCGGGATATTTTATTGCGGCGACCTGATCTATTGGGGCGACGACACGCTCAAGCCGTTCGCCGGAAGCGAAAGGAAGCTCGGCAGCGCCCGGGGGGCGCCGCGCGGTTTTCATCACCCGCGCATAGATCCCTCGAGTCTGTTCTCGATATATCGCGGCACAGGCGGTTTCACATACGTCGCCGGAGGCGGCGTCGAGGGCATGCCGCCGATCTCTTATGCGATCTGCTCGCCGACGGAATATCGAGAAAACAGGCTGCTGTGGGGCATAAACGACAACCTTGTCTCGGTGGTCGGGCCGTTTCTGGGGAAATTCAACCGCCCCATCGATCTCTGGAAAATCATGTTTCTCGGGATCGAGCCGGGCGATAAGTTCGTATATGAGCGCGTCGTGGTCGTCGGCGACCGCAACGACATCGCTTCAGCTACCGACACCGTTTTCCGCCTGCTCGGTACGGCGCCGGCCGACGCCGGCGTCGCCGGAAAAGTCACCCCGCCCGAAGCGGACGCATCGATACTGGTTTTCACCGGGGACGGCGAGACCCCCGTGACGCAGATAAGGCCCGCCCGCCGGGGCGAAGGCGCCGGCGCTTTCAAGGCGTTGCTGCCGCCCGGAGAATACACCGCCGAGATACGAGCGGTATGCCGCGACCCGGACCTTTCGACGCCTCGGATGGAGCCGATCATCAGGAGCTTTACCGTCGGCGAAAGCGGCTTTGCCGACCTGGGCGCGATCGAGCTGCCGCGGCTGTCCACCTTGCTTGTCGAGGCGTTCGAGGGCGAGGAGCGCCTGCCCGCGCGGGTGATAATCGAGGGGGCATCGGGAACACCCGACCCCGAGCTGGGCTCCGACCTGATCGGATTCACACTTTCAGGAAAACTGACGCCGACCACGTATGGAGCGAACTGGCTGCTGCTTGACGGGAGCGAAACCGCGCCCGTCCGCGTCGGGCTCAGGCCCGGCAAATATAAAGTCTACGCCACGCACGGCCTCGAGTATTCGGTCGCCGAGGCCGAGGCCGACCTGAGCAGGCCCGGCTCGGAAATGAATGTAAAGTTTTCGCTCGAGAGGGTCATAGACACGCCTGGCCTTATGAGCGGCGATTTCCACGTTCATGGAGCGCTGAGCATGGACAGCGCCGTCTCGCACGAACTGAGGATCAAGTCGTTTGTCGCCGACGGAGTCGACCTGCTCATCGCGACCGATCACGATGTGTTGATGGATTACGCGCCCGTCATTTCGAAGATGAACCTCTCGCATCGACTGATGTCGATAGTCGGGGTCGAGGCCACGAGCACGCAGATGGTGAGCGCGACGCCGTTCACGATCGGGCACACCAATGCGTGGCCGCTCGCCTATCGACCCACGCTGCCGCGCCGCGGAATGGTGCACGATGAGGGGCTTCGACCGCGAGACCTTTTTGACAGCCTCAAAACGATCGCCGACGGCGAGCATGTGATACAGATAAACCACGGCCGCGGTGGAAATCTCGGCGGGGAGGCGTCTTATTTCAACGCGCTCGGCGTCGACTACGATCAGCCCCTGGCGTACGATCCTTCCGTTCCGCTGACCGAAAGCCCGAACAACCTGCTTCTCGTTGCAAACTCCGCAGGGACGCGCGACGTGGATTTCGATGCGATGGAACTGCTCAACGGCCCGTGGTTCGGCAGCTATCTGCAACTGAGGGCCGACTGGTTCAGCCTGCTCAATCAGGGTTACAGAAAGACGGCCACGGCGAATTCGGATACGCACATAAAAGCCAACATCGGCGGATATCCTCGCAACTACATCCTGCTTAAAGACGCAGACGCCGAAAGCGCGGACCAGCGGGAACTCGTCGAGCAGATCAAGAAACAGAAGACATTTGGCACCTCGGGACCGATCATCAGGGTCGACATCGGCGGCAACGCGACCATGGGCGACACGGTCACCGCGAAGGACGGAAAGGTGACCCTTCACATCAAGGTGCTGGCCGCCCCATGGGTGCCTGTCGATGAGGTGCGCGTATACGCCAACGGCCAGGTCGTGGAGCTTCTCGAGGCGGGTCCCCGGTCCGAAACCGTGCGGCTCGACCG
>CBDUSG010000696.1:0-2246 GCA_965369575.1 uncultured bacterium
CGCTGCACCTCGGCGGCTATGGAATCGAAGTCGTCCAGGTTGCAGAATGTCGTTCCGTCTGCGAGCCGCAGGTGGACGATCGGGTCGAACCGAATCCGGATGCGTGCGGGATTCCTAACGAATTCAACGAGGTCTCCGAGCAGGCTCGTCATCTCGCGCCACGGCGGGACGTTGGGCTCGAGTATCGTGCCGCCCATTCCGGTGATCGTGAAATGGATATACAGCACATACCGCCGCAAAACCTGTCGGAGCGCGTCGTGTGCGAGGAGGTTGGTCGGGTTCTTCGTCCAGAGCACGACTGTATGCGTGTCTTCCGGAGGACATTTTTCTTCGAGCAGGCGAATCAGCGCGTCGGGAAAGCAGGCCACCATATCTATACGCCTGCTGGCCGAGATTACTCTCCTCATGATCCGATTCCGTCGGTCAGGATTTCCACGGCCTCTTCCGGGGTAGGGACCAGCCGCAGAAACGTAAGGTCTTTATCGCGGATTTCCATGTTCCCGCGCAGATGGTCGATCATCGCAGGCCAATGGCTTCCGATGAGGATGAACGGCTTGGGGTCGAGTTGGCGCGTCTGCATGAGATTCCACACCGTGGCCAGTTCCGCAAGGGTTCCCACGCCGCCCGAGAGCGCGACGAAAGCGTCTGCCAGCTCGACGAAGTGCGCGAGACGCTCGAAAAGCGTGGCGCTGCATATTTCGCGAGTGAGAAACGGGTTCGCGCCCTTTTCGCCGAAGGCCTCGAGCGTCAGCCCTATGGATACACCGTCCATGTCGGCCGCGCCGCGGGAGGTGGCCTCCATGACTCCCGCATAGCCGCCGTTCAGAATGATGAATCCCGCGCGTGCGAGCAGTCGTCCGAGCAGGCGCGCGCGCTCATAGGCGTCGTCGCCCTCGATTATCTGGGAGCTTCCGAAGACTGCCGCTACGGGTTTGGAGTTCCACACTTCAGCGATCCATGCAAATCTTCTTCGAGCGGTGGGTTTCAATTGCCACGCCGACGAGGTGATCCAGCAGCCTGGAAAAGCTCATGCCCATCGCCTGCGCGGCCTTGGGGAAAAGCGACACATCGGTCAGGCCCGGGATAGTATTGGTCTCGAGCACGCTGAGCGAGCCGTCGTTCAGGATCATGTCGGTTCTCGAAAGACCGCTGCATCCCAGGGCGCGGTGAGCCTCGAGGCCGAGCCGCTGGGCTTCTTTTGTGATCTCATCGCTGACCTGCGCCGGCGTGATCTCGTCAGACGCTCCGGGTGTGTATTTGGCCTCGTAATCGAAATACGACGAGGTCTTGGGGATTATTTCCACCAGCGGAAGCGCCGTGGGCTCTTTCGACGGGCCGTTGCCGAGCACGGGGCTCGTTAACTCGCGGCCCGGGATGAATTCCTCGACCATAACGCTGGTGTCGTACCGCAGGGCGTCATCGATCGCGTCCGCGAACGAATCGCGTTCTCGCACGATGCTTATTGCGACGCTCGAGCCGAGCCTCGGCGGCTTTGTCACGCACGGGAATCCCGGGCTTTTCGCGATCCTGTCCGTCTCCGATTCGCGGCCGTCTCGCCAAACGCGCTCATCGATTATCTCGTATCTCGGCGTGGGAATCCCATAGTGGAGGTATATCTGTTTGCAGCGAACCTTGTTCATGGATATCGCGCTGGCCTCCACGCCGGAGCCGGTGTAAGGCAGATCGAGCACTTCCAGCAGTCCCTGTATCGTGCCGTCTTCGCCGTACGGCCCGTGCATCGCGATGAAGACGACGTCCACCTGCTCCGATACGGTTCGACTCAAAGCGCTGCCGAGTTCGACGGGTACGAGTTCGTTGCCCGCCGGGTCGCAGGCGAAGTTCTTTTCGAGAAGCTCGGCCACCGGCGCGCCGTCGGTAAGGTAGCCCTTCGGTATCAGCCACAGGCCCTCGCGCGTGATCGTAATCGGCTTGACGTTGTACTTGGACAGGTCAAGATTCTCTATGACCTTTTTGCCCGAGCCGACCGAGATATCGTGCTCGGCCGTTCGGCCGCCCATCAACACGGCTACGTTTATGCGCTTTGTCACTTAGCCGTCCCTTCGGAGAAATTTGTGAAACACCGCGAAAAAATCAATCCTTGCCGACTTTCGTTCCCGATATCAGTGTTCCCATGTGGTCCATCGGCGGCTCGTCCGCGTGCGATCGGATGTATTCCTTCGTTTTCTCCAGCCCGACCCGGAACTCCTCTTCGTCCATGATGTGAAACGTGGACACGTGCTTGTTCG
>CBDUSG010000697.1:0-2246 GCA_965369575.1 uncultured bacterium
GCGGTCACCGGCCGCTCTGCGGCCACTGCCCGCGGTTAGAAAGTACATTCCCTCTCTCATGTCTCCCTCGGTCACCTTCGGGCTCAATTCGACAACGCGGATCGTCTCGGGCGCCAAGTGCTTGTTGACCATCGCGAAATCGATCTCCCCCTTGCCCGGCGCCAGATGGTCATCCGCGCCTGCTGCGTCGTGAAGATGGATGCCGATGAGGCGCGATGAAAACCGCGAGAGCAGCCGCTCGTGGCTGATCCCGTACAGCGCCTGCTGAACGGCGGCGTGGCCGACGTCGTGCCAATAGCCGACGCCGCTCCCGTCGAACCTGTCAAAGATGACCTCGAGCTCGTCTGCGTCGGGCACTTCCCTCAGGTGATAGCGGTTCTCTATCCCGAGCCTGATGCCGAACCGCTCGGCCGGCCGCCAGAGCCTGTCGAGACTGAAAAGCGCGGCATCGGGATATTTTTTGCTGACCCTCCTCCGTTCCTTCAAAAGCTTCTCGATAAAGGCCTGCGTCTCATCCTCCGCAATGGTTTCATCTTCGAGATCTTTTTTGAGGCGCGCGTAGCCGTCGTCCATCTGCGTTTTGCCCATGTGCAAAACGACCGCTGGGGCGCCGACTTCGTGCGCGTGCTCGAGGGTGCGCAGAGCATATTTGACGGCGAGCCCGCGCTCCTCCTTTTCGGGCGATGAGAGAGAGAAGGCGTCGCCGCTGGCCTGATCTCGCTTGAGATGCGCCGGAAGCGGAAAGAAATTGTGGACGCTCACGACGGCCGGCTCGCCGCGCCTCAGCGCCGGAAGCATCTCCCCGAAAATCCGCTCGGTTATCCGGTACTCCAGCTCGACGGCGTTGACGCCCGCATCGAGAATGGGGCCCAATATGTCGCCCGCGTTCTGTGCTCGACCGGATTTCCAGCATGTCGACAGCGCAAACATTGTTATCGATTGATCCACCGCTATTCAGCCACGATTGCCGTCAACATCCGAAAATCAGGAAAAGCATTACGGCGCATCCCTGTATGGTCGAGCAAAGCGAGCGCCCGGCTCTGCGAAATCGGCGGCTATCTCGCCGATCATTCGCTGGATTTTGCGATAATGAGGAACCGAACGGTCGAGCATGTCGTCGAAAACGCCGGCGGTTTCCTTCCCGAAGTCAAAGTCGGATATGAGGTCTCTTTCCGAGTCAAACAGTCTATCCTTGTCCTTCGAAGAATCGCCCCTCGAGGCATCTCCTTTCAAAGAAGCGGTAAAAGATGTCGGGTCGCATCCCGCAGGCGGAGCTGCACGACCGGTCGCATTCCGTCGAGGACCGCATCGGCTTGAGCATCCGGCTCATTCGTTTTCGGGCTGGGGCGGCGGTGTTCTCTCCTTCTCCGGGGTGGGCGGGGCAGAAGAAGGAATATTCGCCGGCAGCGTCACGACGGGGCGCGACTGCAGACCCCGAAACTCCCAGCGTTCGATGAAAGCGAACGGCGCCTGAGCAGGATCCTCGGAGTACTCCCATTGCTCCACTCGGTCGAATACGACCCTGAATTCGCGAGTCTGGTAGTTGAATTTGAAGTCGGCGCGGGCATCATCGCCGGTATCGTGCGAGCTGGTCCTGAAATAGTCGCCCTTGATATAGATGTGCCCGATGAAAGGCACCTTATCCGTTTTGCCCCGCAGCACCTTCGCCTCATATTCGTCGGCGAAAACGATATAGTCGCGGTAATAACGTCCGTCCCCCTCCTGCCTGACCGTGGGCTCGGCGAATTCGGTAGTCAGCACCCATTTCTCGGCGACACCGCGAAGCTGCACGAGTTCGCTCTCGAATAAGACTGGCCTGCTCTCCCGGGGAGCCGGCGACGGCTCGAGCTTCTCCGGCTCGATACTCCTCTGGCGCGAGCCGACGAACGGAAGAAAATCGAACAGCCCCCCTCCCTCGCTCCGTTTTGGCACGGACTTCTTCTCGACATACTCCGAGTCGGGCTCGGGTTCGGTCGGCTTGCGGGCCTGCGCCGTGGCGGGCCGGCTGAGCGGGGCCAGCAGAACGGATGCCGATAACAGTATGAGGGCCGTCTTTCGCATAGTTTTCTTCGAGAGGATTCGCAGCGCGGCATAAAAATCATCGCGCTTTCATTATTCCTGGTGTCGGGTCAACCGTATATTGTCGGTCTCAGAGTCCCACAAGTTGTCCAAGGCAAGGCGCAGCCACACAGGAATATTGAGCATATTTCAAGTGGCTGCAACGCAGCATTGGGCGATTTGCGGGA
>CBDUSG010000698.1:0-2235 GCA_965369575.1 uncultured bacterium
ACATCTACACTGTTGCGAACGGTCGCATTTGCGAGGCTTCCCAAAAAGGCGGCATCGATGTCGCCTTCGGCCAGGCTGCGGCAGGCCTCGATGTAAGTCGGGAAAAGCTGGAGCTTGACGGAAAACGTTTCACCAAGTCTGTGAGAGAGGTACTCGACCAGCGGTCTGTAACGCTGGTTTTGAACCATGATGTTTTGCTCTGGCACGATTCCAATCAGAATCTCATATCGCTGCGGAATGAAGCCTGAATTACTGATGATCTCCGCGCCGGTCTCGGAGAACACGAAGTTCACAAACTTCATCGTTGAGGCTTTGGGTTCGGGACCCAGCACGAGTCCGAACGGCCTGAAAAATGTGTATCGGCTGTCTTTGATATTGAGCGGCGTGGGCTCAATCCCATTGACAGACATTATGTTGATCGGCGGATCGACCGATATGACCCCGCTGACCGAAGTGTAACCGATCGAATAGGGAATCAGCTGAATCGAGTCGGCCACCTGCCACGGCCTTTCCACAACTACGGCCTCGGGTGTTACGGCGAGCCTCTCGCCGAGGTGCGCCCTTCGCAGAGCAATCTTGGCCGATGTATGTTCCGGCCTGTCGATCACCGCTATCTTTGCGTCAGGCCCACCGAGACTCGACCAGTTGGTGATCTTGCCCGAATATATGCCCTTTATCTGATCCGTCGTCAGATTCGAAACGCCGATCCTGGAGTTCGTCACGAATACGAGGCCGTCTATCGCAAGATGCAGGTATCGGAGGGGATTGCCTTTTTCATCAGACCTGAACTCGCGCGAAAGGGTGCCAATGTCATACTTCTCCTGCATCGTGCCCGTTATGCCCGCCTTCGAGTGGGCGTCGGGAAGAAAAACGATTTCCACGGCCGGCTCTTTTATTGAAAACGCGCGCGCCAACTTCTTCAGCAGAGGGGTCACCGAGGCCGAGCCGGAGACAAAAACGCGATTCTCCGACTGAACCGCGAGCCCGTTCGGGGGCTCGGTCTCCCTTGAAGAACAGGAAAGACACAGCGCCGCCAGCGTGAGGAGCGCAACTGTCCCGTGCCTTGAGATCTTTTTCATGTGATTTCCCCGTTTTAAAGGAATCGGCAAACCCTGCATCTTTCCGAAACGCGCCATATCAGTATAGCACAGCCACTCGGCTATCCCCAACTTAGAGTCGGGCAGGCGCGCGCGCCTCCTGCGGGCATCCTGCGCATGCCGGAGCCTCACCCGGAGCGCCTGAATCCGGCCGAGGCGCCGGGACATATCATGCGCATGGAGATACGGTTTCGCCGCTCCCGGCATGCCGGCATGACGCATCGCGTCGAGCCGGAGCGCCCCGCCGAGCCGAAGAGGCCCCGATCGGTTGCAAATCCGCTCCATTTCTGCTATATTGATTGTGTCCACTCTCCTGCGCCCCGTTTGAGAGAATCATCCGGTTCCCTTCGGTTTGGTCCTGCGCAAGGGAACTGTTTTATTATGTGGAGAGATATCATGTCGCACAAAAAACGGTCGATTGCCGCCGCATTCTTATCGGCGCTGCTTGTGCTGATCTGTGCCGCCGGCTGCTCGGACGACTCGGCGAATCCGGCCGACGCGGCCCAGCAGAGCGCCGAACGGGGCCGGGAGTTCGCCGTCAGCGTGAAGGTCGCGCCCGTTGTCCGCTCGGGCATCGGGTCGACCATCCACGCAGTCGGCACGGTCGAGGCGGTCAACCAGGCCAAAATCAGCGCGAAGATTCCCGGCAAAGTCGAGCGGATTCTGGCCGACGAGGCCGATCGGGTCGAGGCCGGGCAGACGCTCTTGTGCCTCGAGAAGACCGATCTTGAGCTGACCGTCCGCCAGGCCGAGGCTGCCGTCAGCATGGCCGCGGCCAACTACTCGAAGGCGCAAGCCGAGTGGGCCCGCGCGCGGGAATTGTTCGAGACGGGAATAAGCTCGCAGCAGCAGCGCGACCTTGCAAAGAGCACGTTCGAGGTCGCCGAGGCATCGGTCGAGCAGGCCGAGGCGGATCTCGGCCTCGCCCAACATCAGCTGGATAACGCCGACGTGACAACCCTGTTCGGCGGAACCGTGATACACAGATACGTGGACCTCGGCGAGCGCGTCAGCCCGGGGCAGCCGCTCTTCGAGGTCGCCGAGATCGATTACGTTGACGTGGAGATCGGTGTCAGCGACAAGCGGTTCTCCGAGCTGAAGCTCGGCGTTCCCGTGACTCTCAGGGTCGACGGTTATC
>CBDUSG010000699.1:0-2230 GCA_965369575.1 uncultured bacterium
ATAGGGGAAGAAGCTGAAAAAGCGCGGGCAAAACTACCTGGAATCCAAACCCTTAAAACCATTAGCCCGAGGCTGCGCCAATAATCCTGGAGTGGACTCCGAAAGGATTCTCTCCGGCCGGGCAAAGCGAGAGTATTTGGATCCGCGAGACTTAAATGCGCCCTGCTCAGGCCAACAGATCGGCCAGCAAACGATGCAGCGTCCGAGGCAGACTCTTGAAGTTGGGCGCGCGGTAGACGTGTCCGCTGCCGGATGCGGCCATCTCTTTGCAGGCTTGAGGGTCGGTATTAAAGTCTCCGACAAGGACAACGTGCAGAGACCTGTAGCGGGCCGCAACGGGGATCGGATCTCCGCCGGCCGTATATTTACCGTCCGAAATAAGTATGCCGACCCGGTTCTTGTGTCGGCCGCGGCCGAGCTGGATAAGGCCTTCGGAGAGGCCCGATTCGATGTTTGTGTACCCGATGGCCGGGACATCGAGGATCCTTTGCACGATCTGTTCGATGCTTAATTTCGACTGCATCTTTTTCAGCGTGTTGGCGGCCGATTCGAACGAGGTTATTGCAAAATCCTCGGCAGGGAGCCTGAATGCCAGAACCGTGGCCGCGACGGCGAGCAACGCGAGTTTTTCGCCGCTCATCGACAGCGATGTGTCGAGCATCAATGCGCAATCCAGCTTTTTCTGCTCTTTGTATTCGACGATGATGTCCGATCCGTCAGGATACGGCTTAACTGCAATGTTATCAAGCGTTTGATCCAGTTCGAGCTCCGCATGCGGACGGTTGAGGATCGAGTCAGTCTTCTTGCGGGTCTCCTTCTTTGATGCTCCCATCACGTCCTTGGCGCGCGCCATGACGGCTTTCACGGCTGTTGCGCGCACTTTCGGGATATGTGGATGGTTTGCGCCGAGGGCGAGCTTGAGATCATGATATTTCGTGGCCGTTTCCCATGCGAGATCGGTGGGATCCAGATCTATCATAAATGCAGGCAGATTAAGCCTTTCGATAATTTCCTCGGGAAGACCGCCGGTGGGACGCTCCGAGTCGTCATCCGCAGGCTTCGGAGACGCTTTTAGGCTTTTTTTTTGATTGAATCGACTATTTCATCGATGATTTCGCATGCAGGCGCATGGATGTCATCCGCGAGTTCGATCCTGGTCGGCAGGGCGATCCGGGCCGCCTGCCTGAGCGCGTCCGGGCCGGTTAGCTGGGTCGCCAGCTCGACGATGCCGATGGCCGCCCGGATGCTGGCGCCGCGGCGTATCTGCGGGACCTCGCGGGTGGCGCGCGCAATGTCGACGGCGTCGGCGATGAGGCTATCCGCGACATCGAGGCTTTCGTCTACATTCAGGCGCACGATCTCGATTTCTTCCTCGAGGGACTGATAGCCGAGCACAACCAGCTCGAATCGGTCCCTCAGCGCCTCGCTCAGATGGCTGGTGGCGACGAATTCGCGCGGATTCTGTGTCGCGATGACCGTGAAACCGTCGCGCGCGGCGATTTCGCCGTATTTGGGGATGATGATTTCGCGTTCGTCCAAGCTGGGCAGGAGCACGTTCTGGACCGATTCAGGCATGCGGTTGAGCTCGTTTATGAAAAGCAGGCCGGCCTCGAGCATGGCGCGCGTGAGCGGGCCCGAAATGAAGGCTGCCTGCTCATATCCCTTTGCCAACACGATCGGGGGATCAAACCAGCCAGTGAGCTTCTGCTCGCTGTATCTCTCGTCCCCATCGACGCGGAAGAACGGGCGCCCCAGATGATGGGCGATCGCGAGCGCGAGCACCGTCTTGCCCACTCCGACCGGGCCTTCGATGAGCAGGTTGCGGTTGAGCCTGACACATGCCAGCGCGGCCGAGAGTTCGCTCGAGCGCCCCACGATCCGATGCGCGCGCTGGATTTTCTCTATTTCGCTCATCCCTCTCCCCTACTCTCCGCGGATCTGCTCCGGCTCGAACAACATTGCCTGTTTCGGCTCCAGCGGCGCCGGCTCGGGCACGTAAACCCGCAGCCCGCCTACCTCGCCGTGCTCTCGGCAGAGTTGCTCGTAGTTCAGCCTCAAGAACTGCGTAAATTCGGCGGTATCGGGCTCGCGGAGGTATTGAGCGGCCAGTTCCTTCACGATGTAGGCGCGCAAGAAGCTGATTTTATAGAGCGCTACCGCACCTCCCGCCTGGCCGTAAGCGTAGAAATGGTTCACGTAGTCCAGGCTGGGGTCCTTGTCGTAATAGTTC
>CBDUSG010000700.1:0-2222 GCA_965369575.1 uncultured bacterium
AAGCAGCGAGTCATCGATTCTTCCAAGCCGATAATAGTGAACGCCCAGCCTCGAAAGAGCGTCGGTGTAATTCGGGTCCTCCGAAAGAACCCTGCCCAGCCACAGCGCCCTGTCCCGTGAATGTGGAGGCGCCGACAGGGCCTTCCCATAAAGGGCCATGGCGGCATGCGAGGCGGTCGGAACGCGCCGAATTCGGGCGGACCGCTCCTCGGAATATTCGGCGTTCATGGAACCTGCCAACAGGACGGAAATATCCGCGAGACGAGGATACAGATCCGATAAGGAAGAACTGAAGGACGCGCCGCCGGCACGCTGCCCCGCATCGATCGAGATGCATTGGGCGCTCACCGACACCGAGCCGTTTTCTTCAAGAAAATTGCCGTATATAACGAAATCCGCCCGGGGCGACTGCGCATCCGCGCATGCATCCGGCAGGTAGCCCTCGAGGTAGCCCGTTTGGGTCGGTCCGCCCGATCCGTCGAGTTCGTCGAGCGCGATCTCGTGAACGACTTCGACACCGGGGAGGACGCCCAGGTTTTTGCTCAGCGTCGCGGCTATGAAAGGGCCGAGCCAGTAACTGTCCCCGGCGGCGCCGAGGTTTGCGAATTCGACCATGCAGATGCGCTGCGGCAGCGCATTCAATGGAACGGCAGGCGACAGGATGAACATAAAAAGAAACGCGAAGACGGGAAGTGAAATACTCTTTCGCATCTGCAATCCACCGGTTCTGAAACACGCAATCTGCAATGATATGAGACCGAATACATTCGGACAAGGCCGGACCGACGGGCGGCCCCCGGCATGCCCCTATTCGGGCGGGCCGTCCGCCGGCGGCGCGGCCTCTTTTTCCAGCAGACGCCTGTAGACCTCGCGCCGCGAGATGTTCAGCGTCTTTGCCGCCTCCCGCATGGCCTCCTTTTTCGGCAGGCCCCTGTCCTCCATCAATTTCGCGACCAGAGAGCCGGCATCGCGTGCGCCGTCAGGGCGTGGCAGCGCCGCCGAAACCTCCGACACGCCCTCGATCATCACGACGCATTCGCCGCGTGGCTCCTGCTCTCTAAACCGTGCGGCCATCTCGGAAGCGGTTCCTCTGAGCACCTGTTCGAATTTTTTCGTCAATTCCCGCGCAACGGCGACCCTGCTGTCGGGCGAGAGCCCGGCGACCGTCTCGAGCAGGGCGGCCAGCCGCTTGGGCGATTCGAACAGGACCGACGTCGATCCGCTCTCGAGCAGTTCTCTCAGGCGGCGTGTGCGCTCCCCTTTTTTTCTTGGAAGAAAGCCGGCGAAACAAAACGGGCTCGCCGGCAGCCCGGATAATGCGAGCGCGGCGATTATCGCGCTCGGCCCCGGCACGACGCTGACGTCGATTCCCTCCGCGACCGCGACCGCTATGAGATCGCGGCCGGGATCGGAGATGCCCGGCATGCCGGCGTCACTGACGAGGGCGACCGAGGCGCCTCCCCTCATTTTTTCGATCAGCTTCGGCGTCTGCCTCCGCTTGTTGTCTTCGTGATATGAGACCATCGGCGTGTGGATGTCATATCGCGAAAGCAGCTTGCGCGTGCGGCGGGTATCCTCGGCGGCGATCAGGTCGGCCTCGCGGAGCGTGCGCAGCGCCCGCAGGGTAATGTCCTCGAGGTTTCCTATGGGTGTGCCGACTACGTGGAGGCCGGGCGACGGCTTGTCCTGGTGGCTCGTCTTGGCGGGTGTCATTTCGGGCTGTCACTTTATGGTTCGGGAGGAGCCGATCTCTCAAACGCCCCAGTCGCGGGGATAGCGAAACTCCCTGTCGATCGTGCGGTGCGACAGTTTGGCGACCAGCGGCATCCTGCGCTTGTACTGGGTGGTCTGGATTCTTTCGAAAACGTCGCGAATGAACCTCTCTTTATAGCCGGCCTCAACGAGTTCCGAGATCGTGAAGCGCTTGTCTACCATGAGGTAGAGCAGCTTGTCGACTTCCTCGTAGGTGAAGCCCAGCTCGCCTTCATCGGTCTGCCCGTCCCACAGGTCGGCGCTGGGCGGCTTCTCGATTATCTCGTCGGGCACTCCCAAAAACCGCGCGAGCTGCCTGACCTGCGTCTTATAGAGGTCGCCGAGCGGATTGAGCCCGCAGGCCATGTCGCCCCACAGCGTCGTGTAGCCGAGCAGGCCCTCGGTCTTGTTGCCGGTCCCCAGCACGAGCGCTTCGCTCCGGGCCGATTTGTCATAGAGAATCACCATGC
>CBDUSG010000701.1:0-2221 GCA_965369575.1 uncultured bacterium
ATGGGCCGGATGACGTCGTGCATGTCGTAAGATTCTTTTGGATTGTCCGGAATGATCGAGTTGAGCGAATCGGCCGTCCTCTCGGCGCTGTCGCTCGTCGGCGCGATCGGCGGCTCTTCCATGTTGTTCTGCGGCAGATACGAGAGCAGCTCGCGCACCGTCTGCAGGCAGCTCTGCTCGTCGGCCATCGCGAAATGGCACACGCCGCTTCGCGTCGAATGCGCGGCCGCGCCGCCGAGGTCCTCCTGCGTGACCTCCTCGTACGTTGTCGCCTTTATCACCTGTGGCCCGGTTATGAACATGTAGCTCGTCTTGTCGACCATGAAGATGAAATCGGTGAGAGCGGGCGAATACACGGCGCCACCCGCGCATGGGCCCATTATGACCGATATCTGCGGCACGACGCCCGATGCGAGCGTGTTGCGCAAGAAGATGTCGGCATAGCCGGCGAGGCTCTCGACGCCCTCCTGGATTCGCGCGCCGCCCGAGTCGCACAGGCCGATGATCGGGCCGCCGTTGCGCATGGCGTGCTCCATCAGCTTGCACACCTTCTCGGCGAACGCGTGGCCGAGCGTGCCGCCGACGACGGTGAAATCGTGCGCGAACACGTAGACGAGGCGACCGTTGACGTGCCCGTAGCCGGTCACGACGCCGTCGCCAAGGAACTTCTTGCCCTCCATCCCGAAGTGCGTGCACTTGTGCTGGACAAACGCGCCTATCTCGGTGAATGTGCCCTCATCGAGGAACTGCCCGATCCTCTCGCGAGCGGTCAGCTTGCCTTTTTCGTGCTGGGCATCGATGCGCTTCTCGCCGCCGCCGAGCTGCGCCTTTGCGCGCAGGTCTCGCAAATGTTCTATCTGGTCCGAAGTGGACATCCGCGTCTCCTTGAAAAATCTCAGGCCTAGGGGACCGTCGCCGAATTGCGGAATCCCGCACAGCGGGGTTCGTAGATTCGGGGAAAAACTCTCCGTGAGAATTAATGCCTTATGCCGCTTCCTAAAAGCAATGTTGGGAACCGCTTGCGAACGGCAAGAAACGTGAGGTGACATCCAAAAATAATGCCGCCGGAAAAGCGCGGCTAGTCTACCACAAAGCCCAAAAACGTGTCAAGAATGGGGCGAGGCGGGGGCGAGGCGCCCCATCCATGAGATGCTTCGCATCTCTTACCTAAAGATAGTTAATAACATCGATCTGTTGCGACGGACATGTATGCATTTTATACTGCTAACTTAATCGACCGGTTGAAGCTAAAAAAAGCCGTCCCCCAATGTCATTTCCGCTCCCCCTCTGTCATTCCCGCCCTCCCTCTGTCAGTCCCGCGCCCGCCCTGAAATCATCGGGGGCAGCATTTATGTCACATCGCTCCAGTGTCGTGTCACCCGTATATCGTTGCGTATATTGTCGATCTCAGAGTCCTGTATGATATGTCTCCGGCGACTCGCCGGCGTCCAGGGCACGGCGCTGTCAAGTGACATAACATAGGTGACAGGTTGTGCCCCTACATGGGATCGTTTATGCGGCTTGGATATGTTCGGCGGCGACTCGCCGCCGTCCGGGGCGACTCGCCCCATATGTAGCACAGGAGCAATAGGTTGTCGCCCTTCGTCATGAAAGAGATGCGAAGCATCTCATGTCGGCGGCGACTCGCCGCTAGCGGTGGGGAGGGAAGTCATTTGCACAGTTTCCTCTCCCATGTTTAATCGGGCCGCTATAGCATGGGAGTGAGCCGCGCCCTGATACCATTCATCCAGATATTTTGATATAATTATTGAAGAAGCCCTTTCGCGACGGAGTCTTGCGGCGAGAGACGGCTGCGGGGTGGGATATGTTTCGTGACAGAGTGGATGCGGCGCTGAGGCTGGCCGAGCGTCTGCGAAAATATCAGGGGCGGAATCCGCTGGTGCTCGGCATCCCGCGCGGCGGTGTGCTCGTTGGCTCGGTGCTCGCGCGCGAGCTTGGAGGCGACCTCGACGTCGTCCTCACGCGCAAGCTCGGCAGTCCCGGCAATCCCGAGCTCGCGATGGGCGCCGTCGACGAGAACGGCAACCTGCAGCTTAACGTTTCGGTCATCAGAATTTTGAGAATCGGCAAAGAGGCGATTGAGAAAGAGCGGCAGGCGCAACTCGCCGTGATAAGGCGGAGGGCCGAGGCCTACCGCCGCATCTGCCCGAAGATTCCTCTCGACGGACGCATTGTCATGATCACCGACGACGGCATCGCC
>CBDUSG010000702.1:0-2220 GCA_965369575.1 uncultured bacterium
CTTTTTGCGCAAACCTTTTTACGGTTTTTATATAGTCGGCGCGTGCTTCGTCACACTATTCATGCTGTGGGGAATGTTCATCAACTCGTTCGGCATTTTCCTGCTCCCCATTACGGAGGAGATGGGTTGGAGCCGCGAGGCGGTTTCCCTCTCGCTGGGCATCAGGTCCCTCGGAATGGCGCTGATGGCGCCGCTGGCGGGCAGGCTGATCGACCGTCTCGGCGCCCGGCCGGTTATGGCGTCGGGCGCTGTGGTCGTGGGGCTGGGACTGATCGCAGCCGGTCAGGCAGTCGAGTTGTGGCAATTGCACGTCATTTTCTTTGTCGCCGGATGCGGCCTGACGTGCTCGACGATAATCCCGGCTTCGCTGATTATTTCGAACTGGTTCGCCTCGCGCAGGGGAACGGCGATGAGCCTGGGCTTCGTCGGCACGGGCGTCGGCGGCGCGGTCATGGCGCCGGCAGCGAACTGGGTCATCATCAACTACAGTTGGAGGGCCGCGTTTGTGCTCTGTGGCGCAATGATCCTCGTCATCGTTGTGCCCATCTTGCTTCTCGTCGTACGCGACCGGCCGTCCGAGATGGGGTTGGATCCGTACGGCAGTGCGGACGACATCGCCAATGGCGCCGTCGACGAATGGGGAGTGACGGCAAAGCAGGCCTCGCGGCTGCCGGCATTCTGGCTGATCGCGGCGATCATGTTCATCGTCGCGCTGGTTGCGAACGGGATACACAACCACTGCGTCCCTTTCCTCAGGGACCTCGGGCATTCGCCGACAAAGGCGGCATACGCCTGGAGCGTGGTGATGGCCATCCTGGTATTTTCGAAGCTGGCGTTCGGTCCGATCGCGGACAGGTGGGGCGCAAAAAGCGCCATGGCGGGCGCCTTCATCTTATTTTCCGTTTCTATAATCGTGCTGATGTTCGCCGAGCCTTATTGGGTGGCAATGGGCTTTGCGGTTCTGTATGGCCTCGCCTGCGGCGCGCCGCTCACGCTGTATCCACTGTTGACGGTCAGCAACCTTGGCATCAAGAACTTCGGTTCGATCTACGGCAATCTGGTAATAGCGGGCGCGGTCGGGGCCGCCATCGGACCGGTCGTGCCGGGAATGGTTTTCGAAAGGCTGGGAACCTATCTTCCCATCTTCGGCGCGTTCGTGCTGCTTGCGCTCGTGGGCGCCGCATGCTCACTCTCGATAAAGCCCGCGCCGCCCGGCGGCGGCGAGTCGCCGCGGACATGAGATGCTGCGCATCTCTTCTTTTACACCCTGTTTCATGACCGGTCTTACCGATTCATTTCCAGCGAGAACCTGTCCCATGCGGCTGCCACATAGGCGACGCAAGGATACGAAGTATCCGTGGATGGGGGCTCTGCCCCCGCTCTTGAATCGCCGCGCTCGGGATTGTATAATGGATCGATGCATCGTCCATGCATCCTGTTTCACGGCGGCGCAATGGAGTTTTCTCGATAAAGGGGGAAGTAATGTCGAAGGAAATAAATTGGGAACAGGTACACGAGTGGGACTCGAAGTATTACTTTCATGTCAAGCAGGGGGCGGATGAGACCCGGTTCCTGCCCGTGGTGCGGACCGAAGGCAATTACGTGTACCTGGCCAATGGAATGAAGGTGCTGGATTTCGTGAGCCAGATCATCGGCGCCAATTTGGGATACAGGCATCCGCGTGTTACGGCCGCGATAAAAGAAGCTCTCGACACGGTCGGCTTCGTTCAGGAGATCTTCTGCACCGAGTACAGGACTCGCGCCGCAAAGCTGATCATGGAGGACATACTCGGGCCCGACGATTGGGCGGGCCGCATCCGGTTTGTCAACACCGGCAGCGAGGCCAACGAACAGGCCTTCGCGATCGCGAAACTGATAACGGGCCGCCCCAACATCATCACGCGCGAGTATGCCTACCACGGCTCCACACGCGCCGCGGCGGGCGCGTCGCGCAACCGGTACTATCGCTCGACTCTGGCGTCCACTACTTCCGGCGAGATTCGCGACGTCCCGAATTTTCCCGGCGCGGGATTCCACGTCGTGCCCGCTCCGTATTGTTTCCGGTGCTCGCTCGGGCACACGTATCCCTCATGCAAGATGGAGGACGGAACGCTCCCCTGCATCCGCATGTCGGAAAACCTCATAAAATCCATCGGGGCCGAGACCGTGGCCGCGTTCATCACGGAGATATTCTTCGGCGGCTCGGCGATCGATCCGCCG
>CBDUSG010000703.1:0-2213 GCA_965369575.1 uncultured bacterium
ACCTCTACGCGTACGTCGGTAATAACCCTGTGAATTATATCGATCCATGGGGATTGCACTCTGTAACATTTGACGGGAAAATGGTTACAGCCAGAGATGATAGTGGTGAAATTATTTTCTTTTCTCGCGGGTCTTCAGGGAAGATTGGGAAAATGAATCCGAAGTATCAAAAACGTAAGAATGAGGGTCCAATACCCGAGGGGGACTATTTCTTTGATCCGGGCGACTTTTCCAAGGCAGGAATTGGAAGAGAACTTCGATGGTACTTCAGGGGCATTGATTGGGGAACATATCGTGTGCCATTGAGTCCTTCGCCAGATACCGAAAACAGATTCAAGGGATGGGGGCGGACGGGCGACTTCTTTATTCACGGTGGAAGAGTTGAAGGAAGCGCGGGCTGTATTGACATTGGCGACAGAGACGTCGAGTTCTACAACAAATTGCGTGACCACAACGGGCATGTTGATGTGACTGTTGACTACTCCGAATGGTAATAGTTGAAGCAGGCGGCAAGTCTAATCCGTCAATATGGTCCAGATATTGATATCGCATGGAACCTTAGGACAACAACAAAGCCCATAGTCTCTGGCGAGAAGTAAGAAAGCAATATCACTGGCGCTGAACAGGATTGTTTCGGCATGTACTAATAGGGAGAATGTCAGAATAAATGAAAAACATTTTTATAAAAGGCTTTCTGGTCGCTGCGCCCCTCGTGTTGACGGAGCATGCTTTTCTGTTTGCCGCGAACAGGAGTGGCATTTCGGAGGAATACTTGACATTTATAAAACCCGCCCTGTTGGGGATATTCTTCGTGTTTGCAGTGGGGATTCCCGTTTATCTAAGTCTTACCGACGGGAAGCCCGTATCGGAATCCTTAAAACAAATGATCGCCGTGATTGCCATTGCGTGGGCTTTTTTTACGGGCGAAAGCACGCTGACGGCCATCTTGTTATTCCCCAAGATGGACGGATCATTGCAAAACACGATGCGGAGCCTTTTTCTCATATATATTACTGGTTTTCCCCTGCTTGCGCTTGGCTGCAGCCTTGTCGCCGCCATTGGCAAGAGGATACTAGCAAAGAGAGACAAGCCAAACGAGGCGCATTAATGCTTTTGCCTTATTGATTTTCACTCGACACGCAAGACATCGGAAAGCTTAAAGAGAGATTCCAGCAACACCCAACGCGAATTCGGAAAACTCAAAAGGAGGCTTGTATGAAAATCTTCAAAGCTTTTGTCGCGGCTACTATTATCCTTCTTCTTTCGTCATCCGCGTTCGCCCAGGCGGATTCAGCGACTCGACAGCTTCTCGGCGAGATTGCGGGCAAGTTCGAGAGCATAACGAGCTACACTGTCGATGTCGCGATGGAAACCAGCATGATGGGCCAGCCGGTGACCACCAGGGGCGCCATGAGCTTCAAAAAGCCCGACAAAGTGCGCATGAAAACGACATCGGACACGATGGGCGGCGCCGGCCGGGAGATTTTCGCATCCGGTGGCGTCGTCTACACGTATACGCCCGTGATCAAGACGGCGACCAGAATGGACATGAACAGACTCAAGACCGGAGGGCGGATGCCCGCCGGCATGAGCGACCACACCAACAGCGCGAAGCCTTTCGCGGGATTTCCGCAAGACGGCCTGCAACACATCGAGACCCGAACAACCGACGGCGGGGAAGTTTATGTGTTCGAGGCCCGCCCGCAATACGATGCCAAAGCCGAGCTTGCGGGCCAGATGTCGCAGGACATGCCCACTCCCGACATGTTCAGTGACAGAATAATCTTCCACGTAGACGCCGGGACGGGCCTTCTTAAGAAAATGACCGTATTCGATGAAACCGGCGCGGTCATGCTCGAGCAAACCCACTCGAACATCCGGGTAAACGTTGCGATCGACGATTCCGAATTCGAGTTCATTCCGCCCGGAGACGTCCAAATAGTGGACATGACCGAGGGCGTACTGAGCATGATCAGATAGATATATCGGCGGCTAAAACGCAAAGATGTACAAATACGACGCGTACGGCAGGCCTGTAAACGAACGATATCCCCTTGATGGGAGGAGGGGGCGGAGGGGCGGAGGAAAACTTTTTTCTTGACAGGTCGCCTCTATTGGTCGAAGCCCCGGTCGATGACCGGCTCGTTCTTGCGCGCGCCGCCTGTTTCCAGGATAGGGGCGCATGCAGGCGGCCTCCGCGTCAGGTCATGATT
>CBDUSG010000704.1:0-2211 GCA_965369575.1 uncultured bacterium
ATGTTTTTCTTTTCCCGGCGGGCTCTGTTTATTGTCTCTTCCATGAGCGCAACATCCTCGTGCAGATGGATGTGCGCGTCGAAAATCTCAGCGAGGCTGGCGTTGTTCGTCGTTTCCTCGAACTTGCGCTTGATCAACAGTATTTCGTTCTTGCTTTCCTCGATCGCTTCCCGGAAACGCTTGATTTCCCGTTCGACTTCTTCCTCCGAAACTTTTCGGGGAAAGACACGGAAGCTCTCGCTGTGAACGACGTAGGCCCTGCCGATGGTGATTCCCGGCGAGGCTGCTATTCCATTGAGTTCTATCAATTGTCCACCTGCGAGTCCTCGCCGAAGCCGTTCTCGAACAGCCTGTGCGCGGCCTCGAGCGCCTCTTGTGCGTCTTCGCCCTCGGCAATGAAAAGCAGCTCGGTTCCCTTCACCGCCGCGAGGGTGAGCACTCCGATGATGCTCTTGGCGTTTATCCTGTAGCCGTCCTTCTCGATAAAAATATCCGAGACATATTTGTTGAGCTCCATAACGAGGTTCTTTGCAGGCCTGGCATGCAGGCCGACCATGTTGCGGACGACCATTTTGCGGCGTATCGCTTTGGGCTTGTCAGCGCCTGGTTTTGTCATTTCCTCCGAATGTCCCGATGCGATACCGTCGCGTCGAGACCCATCTCCTTAAAGCGTTTTCCAAACAAATTGGCAAGCACTACCGAGCGATGGCGGCCTCCGGTGCAGCCGAAGGCAACCGTCAGATAGCTCTTGCCCTCCTTTTTAAACTCGGGCAGCAGGAACTCGAACAGATCCTTGAGCTTTTCCACGAACCGTTTGCTGGTGGGCGGCTCGAGAACGTATTTGACCACCTGTTTGTGATTTCCCGTGTTCTGTTTCAGGCGCGGAACGTAGTTGGGATTGGCGAGAAATCTGACGTCAAAAACCATGTCGACCTCGGCGGGCACGCCGTACCGGTAGCCGAAGGACAACAAATTTATCGAAATGGGGCGGTCGTCGCCCGCCTGCGAAAAAACCTTCAAGAGCCGCCGCTTAAGCTGGTGTACGTTCAGGTCGGAAGTATCGATGATGCGGTCGGCCGCGTCTCTTAGTTTGGCCAGTTTCCGCCGTTCGCCCTCGAGCGCGGCTCGCAAGGACCTGTATCTTCCCAACGGGTGCTTGCGCCGGGTTTCGCTGTAGCGGCTGATCAGCGTTTCCGTTTGGGCTTCGAGAAAGAGTATCTCGTAGCTGTAACCGCTGTTTTTCAGAAAATCGAGTTCGTCGAAAAAGCTGTTCAGGAATAGGCCTTCCCTGATATCTATCCCGAGGGCCACCCTCTTGAGCCTGCCGCCGGACTGGTCGCAGACTTCCGCGAATTTGGGTATCAGCATCGTGGGCAGGTTGTCCACGCAAAATAAACCGATGTCCTCGAAGCACTTTATCGCCTGACTTTTGCCCGCGCCGGACAGGCCGGTGATTATCACGAAATGGCTTCTATTCATTGCTCAAGATCATCCGCGCTTTTTTCTGCGGGCTGAAATGCCGGGGTCAGCTGATCGTTCAGATGCTTTTCGCGGTCGAAGCCCATTTCGGCCAAGCGATGGTTAAGGGCCGCGACCTCGACGATAATCGCGATGTTGCGCCCCGGCTTGACGGGGACCGTTATCTTCGGCAGTTTTATCTCGAGAATAGAGTACGAGTCTTCCGTGATGCCTGTCCGATCATAATGTTTCGAGGCGTCCCAGTCCTCGAGTTCGACGATCAGGCTGATGCGCTTGGTGTTTCTCACGGCGCCGACCCCGAAGATGTTTTTCACGTCGAAGATGCCGAGACCGCGTATCTCCATGTGGTGCCTCAGCACGCTGGAGCCCTCGCCGTAAAGAAACCTGTCGCCCCTGCGGCGGATGAACACGACGTCGTCGGCGACCAGGCGATGACCCCGCTCGACCAGCTCGAGCGCGCACTCGCTCTTGCCCACGCCCGCGCGGCCCATTATCATGACGCCGACGCCGTAGACGTCCACCAGCACACCGTGCAGATTGGTCTCGGGCGCGAACTGATTGTCCAGGAACACGATTATCTTGCTCACGACTTTCGTCGTCGTCAGCAGGGACCTGAGAACAGGCGTCGACGATTCGTTTGCCTGCTCCAGGAATTCATCGGAGGCGCTGAGCCCTCGTGTGATGATAAAGCATGGTATCTCATACTTGAACACGCGGCGAAGGCGCTCGGTG
>CBDUSG010000705.1:0-2208 GCA_965369575.1 uncultured bacterium
GGCCGTGCCGATTCCCCCGGATCACTAACCTAACAACAGCATCGGAAGATGTCAAGGAAATGCGGCGCGCAGGTTCATCGCCGGTCCGGCCCCGGGGCCGAAGCCGCCCCGAACTCGATGCATATCCGTGCGCGCGAAAACGTTCTTGCATTCTGCGAGCTTGCTGATGTATCCTTTCTCCTGAGCCCTGCGCGAGCGAGGGCCCACCGCGCAGTCTTGATGTTCGATATTCGATAATGGATTACTTCCGATCTGTCCGGCGCGGCGCTAGAACGCGTCGCCGAGAATCCGAGCGGAAAACACCGAAAGACGCCGATAAATGATTGAAGACCCTCAGACGCTCAGACTTTTTTTGCACAAGGAAAATCAGGGTCAGTTCTTGCAGTGCCACATTCTGTCTTTCCTGGCTTTTCGCCGGATTGGGTTCGCCTTTTAGAAGGACATAACAATGGCCACGAGCACAGAAAAAATGCTTCGCGTGCGTTCTCAAGAAACCTATCGCCTAGCCAGACAAACCATATTCAATGATCTTCGCTTGCTATATGATAATCTTCTTGTTTTGCAGGCTATCAAGCAGTATCGTACAATTCTTGATTCACATTTCTCCCCGGAATTCCTGAACGCGCTGGCTGACGCCTGTTTCTCGAGCGGCATAATGATTGTCTGTCGTATTTGGGATAATAAATCAATGCGGAATAGGGAAAACTTCTCTTTTGAATACCTCTATGATCACATCCAAGAATCTCTTCTGAAAAAATCCGAATCTCGTTGGAAGAAACAATTCAATGATATCGCGCCGAAAGACAAACAAAAAGAGATTTCACTCAAACAGGCTCGAGCCACCCGCGATAAGCATATTGCGCACTCGGACGTGGGAGTGCATGTCCGGGAGGCTCAAAATGGGACGGCTCCAGTTGGCAAGGGGGAACAGGCAGAAGCTGAGCAAGAAAAAACACGCCTCGCGTTGCTAGAATTCAAGTTAGAAGCCCTCTATAAACCAGCCAAAGAGTCGATGGCATATTTTGAGAAATTTGAACCCGATTTACATATGCCAATTAAGGATCGGCAGGTGATAGCAAGCGTGACCGATATGTTCGATGCCCTTGCGCTAAGAACGGCAATGGTGAGATTGCATAAAAGTGACCCGGAAAGGTGGAAAGAAAAGTGTGGAGAATATGCCGATACTAATGTTGAAAAACTGATTAAGGCAATACATAAGCGCAATCAATAAAGCTTTTCCTGTTCCACTAATCCCCAACCCCGAAATAAACATGGGGACAGGTTCGTCGCTACCCCGGCCCGAAGCCGCCCCGAACCCGACGCATATCCGCGCAGGTGAAAACGTTCTTGCATTCTGCGAGCTTGCTGATGTATCCTTTCTCCTGAGCCTCGCGCGGGCGAGAGATCAGAGCGCAGGTTTGATATCCGTATACAGCCTGCCTGCGTTTTGTCCGATGCGTCGCGGAAAATGCGACCGGGAAATGCCGGGAAATGCCGGGAAATGATTAAAGATCCACAGACGCTCAGACTCTTTTTGCACATATACATGTTCGTCCTCGGGGCGGCCGTCGGGAGCTTCCTCAACGTCTGCATCTCGCGCCTGCCCGAGAACAGATCGCTCGTCAGACCGGGCTCGCGCTGTCCCAAGTGCGAGAATCCGATCGGGTGGTTCGACAACCTCCCGATAATCAGTTACGCAATCCTGCGCGGAAAATGCCGGCATTGCGGCGAGCGGATATCGCCCCAGTATCCCGCAGTCGAGCTGCTGACCGCCGTGCTGTTCATCCTGCTGATGCACAGGTTCAGCAATCCGGTCGCCTTCGCGATCTATATGGTCTTCACGTGCGCGCTCGTCGTCATCACGTTCATCGATCTGAAGCATTACATCATCCCCAACGAGATAACTATTCCGGGCACGTTCATCGGGCTGGCGCTCAGCCTCCTGCCCGCCGGGGCGACAGGCGGGCAGTATGTGGCGAGTTCGTTTCTGGATTCGCTCATCGGATGTGTCATCGGTGCGGGGCTGCTCTATCTGACAGCGCTATTTTCGCTGGTCGCCTTCAAGAAAGAAGGCATGGGGGGCGGCGACATCAAGCTGCTCGCGATGGTTGGGGCGTTCCTGGGGTGGAAGCTGGCCCTGTTGACGATAATCCTCGGGTCGGTCGTGGGGGCGGCCGTCTTTCCGGTGATGGCCTGGGGGTTGGCGGG
>CBDUSG010000706.1:0-2206 GCA_965369575.1 uncultured bacterium
GAAAGTCTTCCGGACGTCCACCGGGTCACTTCCCATGATCTCGGCCCAAATCGCCGGGCTCAAGGTCAGGACGCCGATCGCCGTGCACTTGTTCTCAGGCTCCGCGCCCAGGTCCCATGACCGGAGCACGTCCATCGCCTCGCGCATGACCGGATCGTCGGGCGGAGGCGTGTTGAGTATTTCTTTCACGAGTTCGGCGATGCGGGATTTGTCCGAATACGCCATGTCGTATTTGTACTCATAGAATTCTTCCTCGGTGATGGATTCATCGGAGCCGAACAGCTCGGTCGCCCTGAGAGCCCGGTTGGTCATGCGGGTCTCGATTCCGAGCGTCGACGAAAAGTCCTCGGGGTTCGGATTCCCGGCGCCGATTGTCGCACGGAAAGGAGAGCTGTTGCAGTTCAGCACGAGGCCCGAGGCCGGATTCAACACCTGCGGCAGTTTGTCAAACGGCAAGTATTCGGTCCAGAGCGTCTCCGACGTGTCGCCGGGCAGGTACTGCTTCCAATCGTAGCCCTCGGCGCGAATCGGAAGAAGCGCATTGTATACATAATAGATGTTGCCCTCGCGGTCTGCGTAGCCGCAATTGAGGGAAGGGATAGAGGCTGTCCGCATCGCATTCTGCCACTCCGAGAGGCTGCGCGCTTTGTTCATTCGGTACCATTGCTCGACCTGCCGAACGTCGCCCATGCCCGCGTAACGGATCGCATATGTGCCGTGCGGCCGCCGCAGGACAGGGCCGTAGACCGACCACAGGACTTCGCGCTTGAACGTCCACGAGATCGGGCCCAGCAGCTTGACCTTTATCGGCGCCGTGCGGACCTCGAGATCGCGCCACTCGCCGTCGAACCGATACTGGTATTCATTGTCCGGGTTGATGTCGAGCACGTACACGTCGGCAAGGTCGGGCTGATTTACAGTATGCGCCCAACCGAGGTTGCGATTATGGCCGTGCAGGATGACCGGAGAACCGGGGAATATGCCGCCGACCATGTCCCATCCCTCTTCGCTGTGGACGTGCGCCTCATACCACGCCACGGGACCGTTCCACGGTTGGTGCGAGTTGACGGCCAGGCGCGTCTTGCCGTCGGCCGAGCGGCTCGGGCCGACCGCAAAAGTGTTCGAGCCGATCGGCAGATCGAAAGCGGGAAACGTAAGCGCGGCGCCGGCGGTCTGTTTTCTCGAGATTTTCCGCTTGCGCTCGGGACGCATCAGTTCCTTGATCGTTTCGTCCAGACCGAAGAACAGCGGCGATTTCTGTACGAAGCCGGCGACGACGTCTTTGCCGGTCACGGGAAAAGCTCCGGGTTCGACTTCCTTTGGATGCAGGGACGCATAGTAGTTTGCGCCTGCGGCGGAGGCCTCACAGACGGCCCTCACCTCGGCGCTGAGATCGGTATCGTATTTCTCGTCCACGGCGTCCCGGATCCTGAGCAGATGCACCATGTAATCGACCGGCGCGGACTTGCGTCCATATACCGATGCAAGCCTGCCTCTGGCCGCAAGGATAGAGCCCTGAATCGTCTCGAAATCGTCCTCGGCGTGGGCATAGGCCAGGCCGAACGCGACGTCGGCGTCGGTCTTGCCGAAAATATGCGGTACCCCCCACGTGTCGCGCAGGATGCGCACGTCGTACTTGGCGGCCTCGTCGCTCGTCTGCCCCGAAACCTCGCGCGGGCCGAACAGTCGCGCTGCCGACAGTGAGCCGATGATAAGCAGACAGAGAACAATTCCGATAACCGCTTTGCGCATACTTTATATTCCTCCGTAGATTCCGGTCTCCAACAATTCGCCGGGGCTCTTGCCACAAGCAGGGGAGCTTCGTCGAGAGCGGAGCTTTGTTTTCAAGGAATTATCGCGCCTTCGGCCGCCGATATACACCTGGCTGTGTTTTTCGTCTCGCTCATGACGGTTTCCTTTCCATTTCACTCAGGATCGTTCGGCGACACGGCCTCGCCCGCCGGTCTTCCTCGCTGACGAAGTCGGGAAGGGCTATTCTAGCAGAAAGACGGGCCGGGGCCAATAGAAACCGGATATCCCCGGCGGCCGGCGAGTCGCCGCGGACATGAGATGCTGCGCATCTCTTCTTTTACATCTTCTTTAATAGCCGGCCTTACTGATTCAGTCTCAGCGAGAACCCGTCCCATGCGGCTGCCACATAGCCGAGGCAAGGATACGAAGTATCCGTGGATGGGGGCTCTGCCCC
>CBDUSG010000707.1:0-2204 GCA_965369575.1 uncultured bacterium
GCCGCTTCCTGAGGACCGGCCCGCCTTGATTCCACCAAAAAGCGGTTTTCACGCCTCGTGGAAATCGCTCCAACCACGGCAGTAATGCACGCCCCATCTCGTATTTGGACCATCTGAGACTTGACAGGCTGGGGATTATGCGATAAGATTCCCGCAAGATTGTTGATTGAGCATGTCCGACATTTGACAGCCTTTGCGAATCCCGTAGTCATGCAGCAACGCTGAATCGAATGGATCGGAACGATGCTTGGCCAGACCATAGTCCACTATGATATCCTCGAGACGCTCGGTGAGGGCGGGATGGGTGTGGTTTACAGGGCCAAGGACACCCATCTAAAGCGTTCGGTCGCTCTCAAATTCCTTCCTGAGGGACTGGCTCAAGATCACGAGAAAAGGGAAAGATTCCTTCGCGAAGCCCAAGCGGCGGCGATCCTGGACCATCCCAACATCTGCACTATCCATTCAATCGAGGAGGCACAAGGGCACATTTTTATTGTTATGCCCTATATTCATGGAGAGCCTCTGGATCGAAAAATCGAATTCGGCCCCCTGAGCGTCAGCGATGCGCTCTATATTGCAATCCAAATAGCGGAAGGCCTCCGCGAAGCTCACAGGAACGGAATATTCCACCGGGACGTCAAGAGCGCCAACATCATGTTGAGCGGCAACGCGCATGCGAGGATCATGGATTTCGGCCTTGTGAAATTTGCCGATCGTACCAGACTCACTAAGACTGACACGATCATGGGTACGGTGGATTATATGTCTCCCGAACAGGCCCGAGGAGATAGCGACATAGATCATCGCACCGATATCTGGTCGCTCGGCGTTGTGCTTTATGAAATGTTGGCCGGGCGGACCCCGTTCGACGCCGCCAACGATGCGGCGCTCCTGCACAAGATCATCTATGAAGAACCGATCGAAATCGGAAGCGTCAATCCGGAGGTTTCGGAGAAGCTGAACTGGATCATACGGCGAGCGATGACAAAAGATAGGGGGGAAAGATACCAGAGCATATCCGAATTCCTGGAAGAGTTGCTCAGTTGCCAGACACTGACGCCGGCTGAAGCAAGAAATGCTTTGGCGCCGCCCGCTAAAGAAAAACATCACTATCCGCCTCATGGAAAATCTCCGTTCATCGGGCGGTCTCGCGAGCTGACAAATCTGAGATCGTTGCTCTCGCAGGCCGCCGGCGGGCGCGGCGCCTTCAGCATGATTGGCGGAGAAGCCGGATCGGGAAAAACGCGTATCATCGAGAAATTAATGATGGAGGCGCGCCGGCAGGGCATGCTGGTCCTTGCCGGGCAATGTCAGCAGACGGAGGATGCGCTGCCGTATCTGCCATTTGTGGAAATCGTCGAGTCCGTGGCGGATTCCCTCTCGCCCGAATCGCTTGTTCGCGCACTCGGCGATTCGGCGCCTGAGGTGACGAAAGTCATGCCGGAGCTGCGCCGCCTCTTCCCCGATATTCCCGCGTCGCCTCAGCAACCGCCCGGGCAGGAGCGCCGATACTTCTACAATAGCCTGCGCGAGTTTTTCGCGCGCCTGGCCGAACGCCATCCCATGCTTCTGGTCCTGGAAGATGTGCATTGGGCGGATCAGGAGACGCTCCAGCTGCTTCGATACATCTCTGCAACCATTTCCGAGATGCGTCTCCTGATAGTCGCCACCTACCAGGATGCCGACATCGAGAAGGATCGTCCGTTTTTCAAGGCCTTCGGCGGGCTGCGCCGAACTCGCGACTGCAGGCGTATATCGCTCAAAGGGCTGAGCGCAGAAGAGACGAAGACTTTGATAGAGGCGCGCCTCAACGGAGATCCGCCTCCCGCGTTCGTTCATGGAATTTATGAGCTTACGGAGGGCAACCCCTTTTTCATTGAGGAGATTCTGCGGGAGCTGACCGAGTCGGGCGGAATAAGTCACAGCGAGGACGGCCGATTATCAACTGATCTTTCTTTCGATTTGCTTAGCGTTCCGGAGCAGATCAAAGAGGTCATCCTCCAACGCTTGTCCCGCCTGTCCAAAGAATGCAATAGCGTTCTCACGATCGCCTCGGTCGTCGGCAGGGAGTTCGATATCGAATCATTGTGCCGGGCCGGCAATTTGGACGAGCAAGAATTGACGGATATCCTCGAGGAGGCGGTCAAGGGCAATGTTATCACCGAAATGATCGGCGCCACCGGGCGCTATCGTTTTTCGCACGC
>CBDUSG010000708.1:0-2196 GCA_965369575.1 uncultured bacterium
GGAGGCGCTGACCGTCATCGGAAAGGAGTACGACGTCCGCTCACTGCTCGATATTGTCGAGCGCGACCGGCCGTTTTACGAGCAGTCCGGCGGAGGTGTGACGGTATCGGGAGGCGAGCCGATGGCGCAGCCCGAGTTTCTGGTCGAGTTTTTTCGCGCCGCCAAGGAGGCCGGTCTCGGAACGGTAATCGAGACATGCGGCGCTTTCGCCTGGAGCAGTTTCGAAGAGATGCTGCCGTACATCGATATCATTTATTTCGATCTCAAGGCGGCCGATGGTAAGGAGCACAAACGCTTGACAGGCGTGGGCAACGAGCGGATACTCTCAAATGCGAGGGAGCTCGCGAGATCCGAAAAAAAGGTCGTGTTTCGCATTCCGCTGGTACCCACGATGACCGCGACGGGTGACAATATTTCGGGCCTGATAGAGTTGCTGGACGAGCTTGGGCAGGACGAGGTCCATCTGCTGCCCTACCATAAGATGGGCGAATCGAAATTGAAGACAATCGATTCTCCGCAGGAGACGCTCGACCTCGAGCCGCTTTCCGAACAGCAAATCGAGGAGATAAAGGGGTGCTTCGAGTCGGCCGGGCTGAAGGTTTCCATCGGTGGAGGCTGAGGCGAGGCCGATTGCCCGGGACAGCCTGCCGGGACGAAGCCGTTTTGCCGGGGTATCATTCGCTATGTACACATTTGCGTCGTCCGGATTCTCGATATGGCCGGCCGTTGCCATATCCTGTCTGCTTAACTTCATGGGTGCCCCAACGTGAAACTATCAATTGTCATGCCAGCCTACAATGAGGAGCAGACGATCGGAGAGATAGTGGAAAAGGTCCTTGCGGTCGACATGGATAAAGAACTCCTTATCGTCGACGACGGCAGCAGCGACGGCACGCGCAGGATCATTCGGGAGAAATATTCCGGGCGCGAAGATGTTAAGCTTATTCTGCATGAGAAAAACACCGGCAAAGGCGCCGCCGTGAGGACAGGTATCTCGAACGCGACGGGAGACATAATTATCATACAGGACGCCGACCTCGAGTACGACCCTGATGATTATCACGCCCTCGTTCAACCCATACAGGATGGAGAGGCCGAAGTCGTTTACGGCTCGAGGATCAAGGGAAAAAATTTCAAGCACCACTATTCGCTGAACCTTTTCGCGGCGCGGCTCTTGAGCGTCATGTCGAATGTCCTGTATGGTTTCAACATAACCGACGAGCCCACATGCTACAAGGTGTTCAAGGCGGATATCATCAAGTCTATCGAGTTCAGAGGAAACGGATTCGAATGGGAGCCGGAGGTGACGGCGAAGCTGGGGAAGAGGGGGATAAAGATTCATGAGGTTCCCATCCGCTACTATTCACGCACGATCAAAGAGGGCAAGAAGATAAAGTGGAGCGACGGCGTCAAAGCCATCTGGACGCTCATCAAGTATCGTTTTGTTGATTGATCCGCCTGTTCGCCACGCGCTTCGTTCCGGAACGGAGCAGCTCCACCACTCCAGCGGAAATTGACCGAAGACATTTCGACAAAGACCATACGCGAGGAAATCCCGCCCGCCGTAAGGCTTGGGAGATGGGCCGCCCTCGCCGTGCTCGCTCTCCTCGCCCTTTCGTTGTTCGCTCACTCGATCATAGACACGGACATATGGTGGCACCTGCGCACCGGGCGGCACATCGTCGAGACGGGCGACATTCCGCGCGCCGACATGTACTCGTACACGGCCGGCGGAAATGAATGGATCGATACGCACTGGCTTTTTCAGGTGACCGTTTTTGGAACGCATGCCGCACTCGGCGCATATGGCGTCTCTGTCCTGTTCATTCTCATCTTTTCCTCAATCTTCGCAACGCTGTGGGCCGCCTGCGGAAAGGGGAAGAACAGCCTCGCCGCCCTCCTCTTCTTCTGGCTTGCGCTGCTGGCGAGCAGCTCGCGATTCCTGGCGCGTCCCGAGGCGTTCACGTATCTGATGATCTCGATCTACACGTTCGTTCTCATCGGTTTCGAGCGCGGCAGCATCGGGCGGCGAGCCATTTTCGCCCTGATTCCCTTGCAGGCGCTGTGGTCCAACATGCAGGGGCTGTTCATACTGGGGCCGTTTAAGAACCTAGCGTATTCGAAACAGCCCGCAGAGAGCGTCATGATTCGCCGTGTCCATAATCGAGAACCTGAATAGGAACATACGACAAAAAC
>CBDUSG010000709.1:0-2195 GCA_965369575.1 uncultured bacterium
CCCTGGATTATCTTGTATCCTTGCTGTCCGGCCTCCTTCCACCGACGGAGAACTTCGAGAGATGCTTTATTTCGACGGTGATCTCGTTGTATTCGGGATCGACCGTTCCGCCGAGCGATACCCACGCTGGGTTGTCGGGATCGCTCTCGTCGTAGTAATAGATCTCGAGCATGCCCTCGTCCAGACCCTCGACCTCGTCGTCGGTGTACCTGATCGTGAGCGTCATCGGCTCGCTGAACTGCGGGTTCTCGAGCCCCTGCGCGTCGATGAGCCGCATCGCAAAAAAGGTGTTGTCCCCTTCGGTTAGCTCGGCCTCTTCACCGACGGTGAAAGGCGTGCTGATCTTCACGTTGAAATTCTCCTCGAGCGCGCCCGGCGGAACGATCAGGTTAGTGCCGCTGTTGTCGATGATGACGCCCCCGAGGTTCATATCCATGTCGGCCTCGATATCGAAGCTGACCACTCTCAGCTCAAAGTTATTCTGCGTATAGTTACAGTAGGCAATTCGATTACCCTCGGGAGACGGCTCCAGGAATAACTGGTTGTCCGGCTGGTGTATCGGCATCGGATTCCGCGGCTCTCCCTCAAGGGCATTGGCATAGAAAATGTCGAAGTCGCTGTCAAAAATATATGTTGGATATCTGGGATCAAAGGCGTTGTTGATATCCTCATGGACGAAAATGAGCGATTCGTCGAAGGAAAAGCCTCCCCCAAACTGTATATTCTCGGTTGGCGCGGTAGGGCTGATTCTCGGATCGTCCAGCGAGCGCGGAGCCGGCGCGAACCCGTCGAGTATGTCTTCAACCTCATATAGTATGTAAGTCTGCATATGGCTGAAGTCCAGGTTTTCAATCGCCGTGAAATGCATCATGCTGCCGGAGGGCGAAAAGCCGCCCCCCATCGCAAAGCATTCTCGCGGGTTGAAGTCGGTGATGAATATACCCGGGGCGCCTGCTACCGCCTGACCGTCTTCTTCGATCGGAACATAGGCAAGATTGCCCCAGTTGCAAACCGTAAGCGCGTTGCCCCAGGGGAGCTTCGCAATGTTGGGCGAGATATTTTTTCCCACCGGGATCGGAAGAGGCAGCGGGATATCTGTGAACGGGCTTTCAAAGTCACGCAACGGACCCTCAGAAGGATAGATCGGGGCTATCTTCAGCTGGAAATTAGAAGTCGTCCCTTGCTCATCCCAATTCGGACCGGTTTCCACCTGAAAAATCACGTGGCGATTGTCGGGCGCCCATGTCGCTCCGAACATCGAGCGGGTCTTGTTTTCGAAGTTCTGTGAGATGTTCCAGGGATTTTCAATGTCATCGAGCCGCACTATCCTGGCTCGACCCGTAAGCGCGCCGGGACGGGTCTCCATGAAGGCGATCATCGTTCCATCGTGCGACCAGTTGGGCTGCGTCGGCCCCATGCCGGGCGCTGACACGGGCACGATCTTCTGCCTGCCGATCGCTATCGAGCGATTGCTGGGGTTGAAGAGGCTGTCGTAGTATGCGCTCGAAGTCTCCGACGAAGCCTGCGCGAGTAGCATGGATGGCGCTGGATTATAAGAGGCGAACTGATACATCCCTTCGGGCCGGTTCCAGATTCCGAGCATCTGCCTGTTTTTCCCTGTCCCGAGCTTTCGAGGTGACATTGCATATTCGGGGATGTATTTTGACATCACCTTTGCGAAGCGGCGCCTTATTCGATCGATGCTCTTTGTTCTCATCCGGGCAAACGGATCGACAACCTCGCCCGCGATCACCTCGAGCGCGCTCTGATCCTTCCCGAAAGCGGCCGTCTGGTGGGCGATCAGTTTATGTGTCGTGCCGTCCGGCATGGTGATTTCCACTGCGCCGGAGGCGACACCGAGCGAATATCCGCTGTCATTGCGCGCTATCCGGAAGACACCGCCGTCTGCACGGAACGACGCTGTGCCGAGCGTGACGGTCAGTGGATTCTTCTTTCTCTCGGCCGAGGCGACGACGAGTTCGCCACTCGCGAGGGAAAACGCGCGACGGCCGCCGGTCTCAAGCTCGACCGCGTCGTCGCTCAACAGTCTGACGCCGTCGAAAGACATGAATGAGCGCGTATTCGCCGGCAATCGGACACTTGTCCCGTTCCCGAGGTGGCTCCCTGCCTGCAGGGGCCGCCATGCGGCGCCGTCGAGGCTCATCTCGATTCCGCCCGTGCACCGCAGCACGGTC
>CBDUSG010000710.1:0-2186 GCA_965369575.1 uncultured bacterium
GCATGAAATCACGGAACAGGCAAATGCCGAAAAGGCCCTGAAGGAATCCGAGGAGCGCTATCGCATTTTTGTCGATCAGGCCAGAGATATCATGGTTACCATAGACCTGAAGACGGGCATTGTCACCGGGGCCAATTCCTATGCCGCAAGGATGTTGGGCTATGCAATCGAAGACGTCCTGGACGAGATGAGTTTCCTCGAACTCGTGCACCCCGATGATCATGAAAGTGTGGTCTTGCGAATGCAGGGACTGGCCGTTGAGAGGACACGCGTGCCCAACTTCCCGCTCCGATTGGTCAGGGCAGACGGTTCACTCATCCATGTCGAGGTCAACGCATCGGTTGTCTACGATGCAGACGGCAATCCGGAGACATTCATAGGAATTCTCAGGGACGTCAGCGAAAAGAGACTTGCGGAGAAAGCTCTCCAGGAATCCGAAAAGCGTTACCGCATGCTGGTCGATCACTCGCTCACGGGCGTCTGCCTCATACAGGACGGCAAGTATCGATTCGCGAACAGGCGGGCCCTCGATATTGTCGGGTACACTGAGGAAGAACTCGTGGGGATGCCTTTTACACAGATCGTTCATCCCGACGACATAGAACTTGTTCAGGGGATAGCTGATCGAAGGTTGTCAGGGCAGGACCCCATTGCACAGTATCAATTTCGCTGCGTCACAAAGAGCGGCGATGTCATCTGGGTCGAGACGTTCGGCTCGCCGGTTGAATATCAGGGAAATCCCGCGCTCATGGTCAACTTGATCGACATAACCGAGCGCAGGCGTACGGAGGAAGCGCTGCAGCTCACTCAGCTCACCGTCGATCATGCGCCGGACCCGGTTTATTGGATGGGACCGGACGCGCGGTTTGTCTATGTCAACGAGGCGGCTTGCCGCACTCTCGGCTATTCGCGCGACGAGCTGTTGTCCATGTCCGTGCCAGATATACACCTTGACTTCCCCGCAGGGGAATGGTCGAGGGTCTGGAATGAATTACGTGAGCGGCGTTCGCTGAAATTCGAAACCCACCACTGCACCAAAGAGGGCAGGGTTTTCCCGGTCGAGATTACAGCCAATCTGCTGGAATTCATGGGCAAGGAATACAGCTGTGCGGTCGTCCACGACATAAGCAATCGCAAAGAGGCCGAGCAGCAGATTCGGCTGTCCGAGGAGAGGTATCGCACACTCTTCGAGGAATCGAAGGACTGCGTCTTTATAACCTCGCCGGAGGGGAAGTTTGTCGACGTCAACCCCGCCGGCGTCGAGACGTTCGGCTATTCTTCGGAAGAAGAATTGCTCGAGGTCGATCTTGCGCGCGATGTCTACGCGAATCCGGACGATCGGAAGATTTTCCAGAAGGCTATCGAGCGGCAGGGTTTTGTCAAAGATTATGAAATGCTGTTGAAGGGGAAAGACGGACGCGAATTGAACATGCTCGTGACCGCCAACGCAGTGCGCGGGGCCGACGGCGACATCGTCGCCTATCGCGGGATCATGCGCGATATCACCGAGCAGAAAAAGCTCGAACAGCAGTTGCTGCAGGCGCAGAAAATGGAAGGCATCGGCACTCTGGCCGGCGGCATCGCCCACGATTTCAATAATATCCTTGGCGGGATACTGGGCTATGCCTCGTTCATGAAAACGAAGATCGACGAGAGCCATCCCTTTTTTAATTACATAAACACGATCGAATCGGGGGCGATCCGGGCCGCAGAGCTGACCTCGCAACTGCTCGCGTTTGCCCGCGGCGGGAAATATGAGACAAGACCGACCAATCTGAACGGGATCGTCGATGAAACGCTGAAACTCCTCGGCAGGACTCTGGACAAGTCCATCGAGATCACGTCACGCCTGCATCCTGAGCTGCCGATGGTCATGGCCGATGCCGGCCAGATGCATCAGGTTCTGATGAACCTGTGCGTAAACGCGGGCGATGCGATGCCCGGTCGCGGCAAACTGGTAATCGAGACCGGCGTCGAAACGCTAAGAGAGGAAAACTTCGACGGGCGCAGCGGGGCAAAATCAGGGCCGTATGTTTTCCTGTCGGTCACCGACAACGGCGTCGGCATGGATAAGGAGATCGTTCAGAGAGTATTCGAGCCGTTCTTCACAACGAAGGAGGAGGGCAAGGGCTCGGGGCTCGGACTTTCGATGGTATACGGCGTAATCAAAAATCACGGCGGCTTCG
>CBDUSG010000711.1:0-2181 GCA_965369575.1 uncultured bacterium
TGGTACCTGGACATGAATGGCAACCATGCTCGGGACTCAGGCGATATGTCGTTCAGTTTTGGGATGGCGGGTGATGTGCCTGTTTTAGGGAATTGGTAGCAGGCCTGAATTTCGACGAAATTCCCATGACCCCGGGCCGCGGGCGCAGCGGCGGCGTCAAAGGACGGCTCTCCGGATTGCCTTATTGTATCTGTGTATTTTCGTCGATCGGAATGTCCACGCGGGTGACCCCACGATCCCAGTGCTTTTTCGTCATCTTGAGACCGCTCCTTTTCAGAACGGAGAACATGCGCGCGTTTTCGTCCATGATGTAGCCGACGATCACGCGCACGTTCTGGAGCCTGGCGACGTGGGCAAGGTGATAGAGCACCTCGGTGCCTATGCCGCGTCCCTGCAGCCCGTCCTGCACGACGATGGCGAACTCGGCCGCGCCGGGTTCGTCATCGATCAGCGTATAGCGTCCGACGGCAATCATTCTGTCCCCGCCGTTTTCCTTCATCACGGCGACGATCGCCATCTGCTTTTCGTAGTCGATATGCGTTACCTTCTCGACCTGCTCCCTCGGCATGTATTTCAGTGACGAAAAGAATTTCATGTGGACCGTCTCTTTCGAGAGCGAGTTGAACAGTCCCAGTATCATGTCGTCGTCGGTGGGCTTGATCGGACGGAGGAAAACATCGGTTCCGTCGGCGAGCCTGACGGTCTTTTGATATTGCGCGGGATAGTCGGGTGGCATCGCCTGGAATTCCTTCCGGGTTTCTTCAGGACTTGCGGCTGCCGGGTTTTTGGGCCGGCTCACCACGGCGGCAGAGCGGGCATTCGTCCGCGCTGTAGGTCTTCACATCCAGTCGGGCAAGCGATCTGAATGGAACATCGAATTGTGCACTTGCGTCGCTGCGATCGATGATGGCCCCCACACCGATTACGTCCGCTCCCAACGCTCCCAGAGCGTCGATAACCTCCCGCACCGAGCCGCCGGTGGTGATGACGTCCTCGACAACCAGCACGCGCTCGCCTTTGTCGACCGCAAAGCCGCGCCTGAGGGTCATCGAGCCCGACTCGCGCTCGGCGAATATCGCGCGAACTCCGAGCGCGCGGCCGACCTCCTGCGCAACGACGATCCCGCCGATGGCAGGGCCGACGACGCATTGGGGCATTTCACCTGAAAATTTATCTGCGATCGCCGCGCCAATGCGCTCGGCGGCATCGGGGTATTGCAGCACTTTTGCGCATTGAAGATATTTGTCGCTGTGCAGACCCGACGAAAGCAGGAAATGCCCGGTCAGCAGCGCATCCTTTTGCTTAAACAGATCTACCAGTTCTTCCGGAGACAGCGATCGTGATTCTTGCGGCGTCATGGGAAACAGCCTTTCATGCGATCTCGGCGAGTATTTTTCTTGCCGCCTCCAAAGGATCGCCGGCCCTTGTGATCGGACGGCCTACGACTATCCTGTCGGCGCCCGCGGCGATTGCCTCGAAGGGCGTCGCCGTTCGTTTCTGATTGCCGGTCGCCGCCCACGTCGGTCTCACGCCGGGCGTGACAATGTGAAAGCCTTTGCCGCAGGCCGCGCGAACGTTCGCGACCTCCTTCGGCGAGGCGACAACTCCGTCGAGGCCGGCGCTCTTGGCCTGCATTGCCTTCTCGGCCACAAACGCGACTACGCTCTCGCCGACCGAAAGGCCGAGCTCCTTTTCGAGCGCCTCGCGGCCGAGACTCGTCAGCACGGTGACACCCAGCAGTATCGGACGCGGCAACCCGAGCCTCTCGGCCGTTTCACCGGCCGCCGTGGCGGCCGCGCGCATCATCTCGTTTCCGCCGAGCGCGTGCACGTTGAACATGTCGGCGCCGGTCTCGACGGCTTTCGCGGCTGCTCCCGCGACGGTGTTCGGGATGTCGTGAAATTTGAGGTCCAGAAAAACCTTTTTCCCGGCTGATTTAAGGCGCGACACGGCCTCCGGCCCCGCAGCCGAGAACAGCTCGAGGCCGACCTTGTAATATGAGATCGTCTTACCCATTTTCTCGACGAACGCGAGAGCTTCTGCGAGGGTCGGGAAATCAAGCGCAACAATCAGTTTTTCCCTGGAGGTCGGGGTCATCGGTATCGAGGCTTCCTATCAGTTGATAGACGTCGCGCATCTTGTGTTTTATAAGATACTTTTTTAGTCCGTCAATTAGGTTAT
>CBDUSG010000712.1:0-2175 GCA_965369575.1 uncultured bacterium
CTCATCGAGTATCACGGTTTTCATCTCCTGATACGGAATCCTGATGCCGACCGAGCCGACCTTGCGCTCGCCGTCGCGGGGATTGTTCGACGAGACTACGGTGGCCTCGGTCAGGCCATAACCTTCAAGCAGCTTGAGTCCGGTCCGCTCCTCGAATGCCTTGAACACCTGCACCGACAGCGGGGCCGCGCCGCACATGGCGTAGCGGAATCGCGAGAGGTCGATCCCCTCGATCGGAATATCGAGCAGCATCGAGAGCACGGTCGGCACGACCATGAACGAATCGGCCTCGTAGCGCTCGGCGATCTTGAAAAAGTTTCTGATTATCTCGGGGTCGCGGTAGCCGACGGGAGCGAGCAGCACGACCGATCCGCCGACGGAGAACGGCGTGAGGCCGGTCAGGAGCGGCGCGTTGGCGTGGAACAGCGGCAGCCCGCACATCATGGTGCTCTTGTGGGAAAGATCGAGGCCCACCGAGCATATGACAGCGGAGAACATCTCGTTCATATGCGTTCGCATCGCGAGCTTCGGAGTGCCGGTCGTCCCGCCCGTGTGATACAGGGAGCAGACTTCGTCGGCGTCGATCGTGCGTCCCGAATCCAGCCGCTCGGCGCCGTACTTATCGATGACCTCGTCGTAGCCGTAGATGCCGTCGGCCTCGTTGGAAGATCCCATCACCTGTACGACGGCCTCGAGCGTCGGAATTTCCTTGCGGATCGATTCGACCCTCGGCCAGATGTCCGAGCCCGGATATTCCGCCAGCGCGACGAGCACCTTCGTTTTCGCGGCGTTCATGATGTCGCGTATCTGTGCGGGCTCGAGCAAAGGATTGATCGGGTTCGCTATGCCGGCGGCCTCCGCGCCCCACAGCGCGAAATGGGTCTGAGGGAGGTTGGGGAGTATGTAGGTGACGACGTCGCGCGGGCCGACGCCGAGGTCGTTAAACAAGTTGGCCGACTGCGTGATTCGCCCGATGAGGTTCGCATAACTAACCTCCATCGGAGTCTCCCACGTCTCGCCCGACATGATGAAATGGATGGCGGTCTTTTCAGGGTTTTTCTTCGCCCCTTCGGCAATCAATTCATAAGTGCTGCTCGTCAGGACGCGTTCGGCGAGCGGAACGGACTCGACCTTCCGGATGTCGTCTATGTTGCGGATGATGATTTCTTCCATATGTTGCAGCTCCCGATTCTTCCCCCGTATGGCCCGACCTCTCAGAAATCGGCCCTATCCTATGACATGCGCCGGTCGAAGTCAAGAGAGGGAGTTCCCCGCGAGCGAGTCGGGGACAAACCGGCTATGTTTGTGATGTTGTTCGCCGACGGGCTATGATCACCGTCGTTGGGCAGGGATTCGCCTTGGAGAGCGTTGTCGGCGCCAGGTGGCTGCCTCTGGACAAAGAGTTGCGGCAGTCATGGATCGGGATCGTAAAACGGCTTCATGCTAAAGAAGCGGGGCCTGCGCGGAAATGTGGCGCATTGGGTGGAGGGTTATTTTCGTTTGCGCCGTCTCTTTATATACCGGCCGATCGGGGCAAGCAGCAGGCCACCACCCAGCAAGGCAAGTGTCGAAGGTTCCGGCACTATTACCTCGGCGTCCTTCGAGAACGGGGCGAACATGTCTATTCTGCCTTCCCCATCCAGCGTATAAAGGTCGAAATGGGTTCCCGCGACAGCGTCCGTGATTTCGAAGTCATATATGGCAGGCGAGTTGAGGTCAGCAACATTGATGGTTATCCCGATTTCGAGAAATGCGGTCGGATATATGCCGTGCGGCGCGAGGTCTCCGCCCCCGCCATCGGGATTATTCCAGTCGGGATTCTCCTCGGCGATCGGCGGCAGCCCGAATGTGAAAAGATCCTCGGTATAGGACACTCCATCTACCGTTACCGTGGTACCCTCGTTGAAAATGACGTTCCCGTCGCCGTCCAGAGTGTAAAGGTCGTCCGAAAGCGCTACACAAAGGAAAAGCTCGACCGTTTGCTGTCCCTGGAAAACATCTTCGTCGTCCACGATCGCCTGCAGCGTGAAATCGCTCTCTACCGTAACCCACGTTTCAGTGCCGGGATCATAGAAGCCGCCATCCTCCGGCGCGATGAAAAGCGTTAGATTCGGGTTGCACAACGCCGCCTTGGGAACGCCAAGCAATAGGAAAACTATGAGGGGGAGGATCGCT
>CBDUSG010000713.1:0-2160 GCA_965369575.1 uncultured bacterium
GCAGGTAAGTAATCATATCCAACGACTCGGTGAGCTACCTCGACATGCTGCTCGACATCTGGTTTTTCCCTGACGGCACCAGTACCGTCCTCGACCTTGACGAGGTTGAAGAATGCCGCCGGCGCGGTTTCCTCAGCGATGAGGACAAGCGATATATCGAGAACTCGAAACAGGTCGCCATCGCCGACTTTGCGGCCACCGCACAGAGGCTGAGATCAATTGCCGGCGAGCTTGACAATTCGGCGCTACCCCAATAGAATATCTCCTCGTCAATCAATATCCTTTCCTTTTTCCATTAAAGCAGCAAGCCGGCGCGTCCGGATCCATCATAGAGAGGAAGCTTTGCGCTATGCCGTCGCAAAACTATCTTGACGTACTGCAGACCATCATAGTCCAGACGGGCTTTATGGAGCTGACCTGGGGCCACGTCGTGATGTGGGGGATCGGCCTGCTTTTCATATACCTTGCGGTCGCGAAGAAGTACGAGCCTCTGCTGCTTTTGCCCATCGGCTTCGGGATTTTTCTCGTCAACTTTCCGCTCACACCGCTTATGGGCGTAAACCCGGATACCGGGCACGAACACATCTTCCAGATTTTTCATCACTACGGGATTCAATGGGAGGTAATACCCTGCGTCATATTTCTGGGATTGGGCGCCCTGACCGATTTCGGGCCGCTCATCGCCAATCCCAAGACACTGCTCGTGGGCGCGGGCGCCCAGCTTGGCGTGTTCATCACCTTTTCCGCAACGTTGATCTTCGGATTCACGTGGAAAGAGGCCGCTTCGGTCGCCATCATAGGTGGAGCGGACGGCCCGACGACGATATATCTGACCAACGCGCTGGCGCCTCACCTGCTCGGCCCGAACGCGCTCGCTGCGTATTCTTATATGGCCATGGTGCCCATTATCCAGCCGCCGCTGATGCGTCTTTTCACTTCGAAGGCGGAACGAAAAATCGTGATGCGTCAGCTCAGGCCCGTATCGCAGAAGGAAAAGCTGCTCTTCCCGCTGCTGGGAGCTGCGCTCATTGCCCTGATGATTCCGTCGATCATGCCGCTGATGGGGATGCTCATGCTCGGCAATTTCATGCGCGAGAGCGGCGTCGTCAGGCGGCTGAGCGATACGGCGCAGGGCTCACTGATGAACGTCGTCACCATTTTTCTGGGACTCTCCGTCGGCGCGACCATGAACGCCGCCACTTTCCTCAGCAAAAAGCCGATCGTCATCTTCACTTTCGGCCTGGTCGATTTCGCTGTGTGCACGATCGGCGGAATCCTCACCGTCAAGATCATGAACTACTTCCTGAAAGAGAAGCTGAACCCGCTGATCGGAGCGGCGGGAGTCAGCGCCGTTCCCATGGCCTCGCGCGTCGCGCAGATGGTCGGCCTCGAGGAGAATCCCGATAACCATCTGCTCTTCCACGCGCTCGGGCCCAACCTCGCCGGCGTCATCGGCACCGCAGCCGCCGCAGGCCTGTTCATCGCCATGTTCGCCGGACAATAAGTCCCCGGCGCATTGCGCATGATTCATCGGGCAATTCCCTCCGGCACCGCTGATATGAAAGGACTTACGCATTATCGCGTGAGTCCTTTTTCGGTGGGGAAATCAGAGAGTGTGCCCGAAAGTGTGCCCATAGGGGCCGCTTTTTTGCTCAAATAGGCCGCTTGCTTCGCCGCCGCCGATCTCAGGTCATCGTCACTCACGATGTTGTACCTGTCAAAGACCGAGCGCGTCTTATGGCCTGATACCATCATCGCCACTCGCTCAGGGATGCCCGCCCTGACCATATTCCTGATGGATGAGCGCCGGAAGTCATGAAACAACTTCTTGCTAAATCCGACTTTCTCGCAGGCCGTCGCCCAAGCGCGCCGGAAATCTTTTATCTTTCCGGTTCCGGCCCTGTTCGGGAAAACATATGGGATGATTCGTTCGCTCCGCATCCTCGCCGTCCATTGACGCTCGATAACATCTCTTAGCTCTTCATCGAAATAAAGCGTCCGGGCGGCGTCGTTCTTCGTCTCGCCGGGGTTGAGTGTAGCGATTCCTTGCTCACGGTCAACCTGCGCCCATGTCAGCCCCGTTATCTCTGCCTTTCGCCAGCCGGAACGATACGCGAACGTCACAAACCCCTTAAGATAATCTGGCAACTCTTCCCGCAC
>CBDUSG010000714.1:0-2153 GCA_965369575.1 uncultured bacterium
AATAAGGAACTGGAGTCCGTCGCCTCGATAATGACCGCCGGCCTGCACAGGCGGTTCGAAGCGCCGAACTGTATGGTGCTCCTGGTCCACAAAAAGAAAACGATCGCCAAAGGCCAGTATGTTCGCGGGAAGGTCGAGACTGAAATATACTGAGTCGCGGGTTGCGAGACGGGCCTCCGCTCTCATTTGATGATCCGGTACACCCCGACGTTCGCGCCCGCCCACGACACTTCCGGGTCATCGATCGTAGTGATCCTCACCATCCGCGCGCGTGCGTCCCAGCCGGGACCGTAAAAGTCGCGATAGTCTCGCAGGATGGAATAATCAGAGTCCACAAGGTAGGCTATGTCCCTCTCCTCGATGTAGTCCCACAACGTCCTGCTTTCCAGATACGGCACGACGGAGTTGTTCACGAGGCCGTCCAGGTTCACGACCCTTCGCTCGCTCATGTATCCGATTATGCCCGCGTTAAAGCTGCCGACCCATTCGTCTTCGCCGACATTTTCCCTCAGCCATTCGGCGGCCATCAGTTGCTCGCTCTGCCACGAATACATGCCCTTTTCCCAACCGCTCCATCCATTGACTGCGAATCCGCTGAGGACGACTGCGGCTAAAAACGCGCCGGCTATGCGGGCTCGCGCGCTCGAAGCGAAAGTGGAACAGTCGAAGGCCCCGCACAGCGCGCCCAGCAAAATCGCGCCGACGGCGGCCGCGGGCATGAGATACCACGACTTTATGGTTCCGCGGACTAGCGAGTGCGTGAGCGCCAGCGTCAGAAAAGCGAAAAGCGGCACACACGCGCGCCTTGTCGCGGCCCACGCGAGGTCTGCCCTGCTCTCGTCGACGATTGAAAGCCCCAGCGCCAGGCCGGCCAGGATTCCCAGCAGCTTGCCCCAACCGAAAACATCCGTGGGGATCGTCCACACGAGCAGCTTTATTGTGTCCCATACGTGCATGAGAAAAATCTCAAAGCCGGTGACGCCGCTCGCCTTCAAGTTGGCGGCGGCAACAATGCCGTAGGCGTTCGCGCTGGACTGCGCGAGCGTCCCGAACGTGAGCATGTTCCACAGCAGCCACGGCGACACGACGAGTACGGGTGCTGCGATAAGCAGCGCAACCGACAGCGGACGAGTGTAAAGCTTTCGCATGAAAACCAGATGCGCGTACACGACCCCGACAACGATGAAGTTGTCGGTGCGCGCCAGCATCAGCAGTCCGGACAAAAGAGCAAGTATGAGCGTGCTCTTTGCCGAGAGGATCTCTTCGTCGAGTACGCGGAAGTAGAACCAGAAATAGAGGCAGAAGCAGAAAAGGTTGAGCCCGGTCTCCAGGCCGTTGACCGAGTGCATTATCACGCTGGGATTCAGCAGATACGCCGCCGCGCCGACAATGCCGGCAAACCGGTTCCGTGTGAGCGAGCGAACGAGCGCGTAAATGAAAAGGCCGGCGCCGACGTCGAGCAGACCTTCGAGCGCCAGCGCCGCGTGCAGAGGCGCCGTCAGGTCGCCGCCGAACAGGAGGTACACGGGCACGAGCAGCAAGAACCAGAGCGGATGGAATCCGTTGGCCGGCTCGACACCGTCGAAACTCACGCCATTGCCCGCGGCCGCGTTGCGCGCGATCTGAAAATAATAGAACGAGTCGTCCGAAACGGTCTTGGTAATAAGTGTCGATTCGTCGCAGAACGCGATGGCCGTCCTGATCGCGGCCGCGAAAATCACGAGCGTTATCAGGATTGCGATGTGGAGACCTCTGGAATTTTGCCCGTTCCCCATGGTCGCCTTTCCGAGGGAGTACGCCGGCTTGCGCGTGTGCGTTTTCGCTGTGACGGTTGAGGGCAATCTAGTGTCGTGTCAACCGTATGTTGTCGGTCTCAGAGTCCTGTAAGTCGTCCAAGGCACGGCACGCCGTGCCCCTACGTGGGATCGCTTATGTGGCTTGGATATGTCGGCGGCGAGTCGATAAGCCGTCATCTGCCGTGTTGCATTCGCTCGAAATAGCTATGGCTGGTCCTGCGCTCATGCGCCTCATGTTCGATCAGGCGCTAACCGCTTCTCGACTCGCTGAAACCAATAATATACGGTGGACACGACACTAGCAGAACTGCAATTGCCTGTCAACCGCAGGGGCGCGCGGCCGGGGCGATAGCCGCG
>CBDUSG010000715.1:0-2151 GCA_965369575.1 uncultured bacterium
GGACAGGCTACCCGCTCCCCCTATTTTTTCAGACACCAACGAGTTGCGAATTATCTCGTTTGCCCATAAGTTTCTCCACCCCGCCGCAGAAGCCGTAATGCCGTATGGGCAAATCTTTCGCCAGCCGGAGCAAGCCGGAGGGCGGATGGCACATGATGACCGGTAACAACGCGCCATGCTCGATACGAGAGTATTCCTTTCAGAATCCCGAGTGAAGGAGAACAACATATGGTCACGCTTTCGGTAGTGATTGCGGGAATATTCTTCGGACTGGTCGCCTCCGTCATTGCCCGCCGGAGGGGACGCAATGAACTCCTCTGGTTCCTGGCCGGTTTCTTTTTTCACATATTCGGATTAATAGTTCTGTTTCTCCCTCCCGCATGCAAGCCGGGAATCACGAAGAAGTGCCCGGAATGCGCCGAAATCATCCAGGAAGAAGCCAGCCGCTGCCGGTATTGCGGCGCGCAGTTCGTGATGGCCGATACTGCGGAGGTAGTATAGAATGAGCATGCTTGCACTTGGCCTTATCGGTATCATAATCGGCGCTGTGGGATCGGAAGTCCTCCGCGCGGTCAAGCCGGAGCTTGTGGAGAAAGTCGAGAGGTCGGCGAAACGTTTCGCCGAAGGCTTTTCCCTCTCTGAATCGGACGAAGAAGAGCTGGACGACAGGGATTAGGCGTCGGCGGATCGGCAGGATGTGCCTGGCCTTTACGAAAGGGTAGAGGAATGATCAAAGGAATTGGGATTCTCGTAGGCGGCGTATTCATTGGGGCCCTCGGAGTGGAGATCGTCCGAAGGGCTTGGCCCGGCGGTTTTGACAGTCTTCATTCGAAGGTGGGAGAATTTGGCGATGTGGCGAGAGATGCGTTCATGGAAGGATATCGTGGGGCCATAGGCGGGCAGGAGCCGAGACCTACCGAGGCCTGATGTCCCGCGATGCTCCGGGCGGCGTCGAATCAACGCGACATGTGTGAGGCCCATATTTCTAAATATGTGCGGAAGGAGTGAAAAATGACAACCGAGGAAGAAAAATCAGCAGCTGTTTTCAGGCACATATCCAGATATGTGGGAATACTTTTGGGTTCTGTAGCCGTTGCGGGCATTGAGATCGGTCGCGCCTGTCAAAGCGGCGTGAAGATTGCGGGAAAGCTGTTCGTCTCCAGCAAAGATGAACATGAGGAAGCTCCGCAGGCCGCCGAGGCGCCTTGCGACGAGCCGGCCGAAGCGGTCGAGGCGGCGGCGCCCGTGGACGTGGAAACGCCCGAGCCGGAACCAGAAGCCAAGAAGCCAGAAGCCAAGAAGCCAGATGCCAAGAAGACAGGAGCCAAGAAGACAGGAGCCAAGAAGACAGAAGCAGAAGCCGAGAAGACGGAAGAGTCGGGCGAAGATGTCGAAAAGGAGGCTGTGCCTTCTTCATAAAAGACGGTTACCGGCTGCAGGCGATCGTGAAGGGAAACCGTTTTGGTCGGTTCGTCCGGCCGGTTTTCAACTAAGAGACTTGGAGTGCGGATCACTCCAGCGAGAAGGAGGGTTTTATGCTGAAGACCTTGGGAGTCCTGGTCGGTGGGTTGTTTGCAGGCGCCGTGGTGATGGAAGTCATTCACAGGAAATACCCGGAGGGCCTTGACAAACTCTGCTCCAGCGCCGGTGATCTCGTCGACGGAATGAAAGAAGGTTTCAAAGAGGGCTATCAGAGCATGACGCAGCCTGAGGAGCCCGCAGAGGCCTGACGGCTCCGCGGTGCGGCAAATTCATGAAAGCGCAGCCGGATCGGCATCGCGCGATGGCCTGAGTGCGGCATGAGCGGCATAAGATCATTGCGGATTGCGCGGTGACAAGGTTTCAAGCGGAAGATTCAACCTGTAGGCCGAAAAGTCGAAATCACTGTGAGAGAAACCGACCGTGGGGTTGTCTATGGACAAAACAGAGGTCGTCTTCAAGTTTACGGGCGCTTGTGTCGGCAGCAGCGTTTTCGCAGGGAAAAAGGCGTTTAGCCTTGGATCGGAGTGCGGGCGAAAAGTCGTAGACCTGTCCAAATCGGGCCTCTCTTCACTCGCCGGAATCGCCTCCAGAAACGTTTCCCGATCGATACGAGAAAAAAAGCGGGAACGCGATGAAACAACTCTCCAGCCGGTTGAGTCGGCGGCTCAG
>CBDUSG010000716.1:0-2148 GCA_965369575.1 uncultured bacterium
ACTTTTTTATTCCGTCAATTATTTCCAGCGGAACTTTCGGGTTTATGAAATTCGCCGTGCCGACGGCGACCGCGGTCGCGCCCGCGATAAGGAATTCGACCGCGTCCTGCCAGCAAGAGATTCCGCCCATTCCTATGACCGGTATCTTCACAGCGCGCGCGACCTGCCACACCATCCTGAGCGCAACGGGTTTTATCGCCGGCCCGGAAAGGCCGCCGGTGACGTTGGCAAGAAGCGGTTTTCGCGATTCTATATCGATCGCCATCGCGGTGAGCGTATTTATGAGCGAAACGGCGTCCGCGCCAGCGGCCTCGGCGGCAAGCGCGATGGCGGCGACGTCGGTCACGTTCGGGGTAAGTTTGACGATGAGCGGCTTATCGGGCGCCGCGCTCTTGACGGCCCGCGTCACGTCCCTGCACAATTCTTCGTTCTGCCCGAACGAGATTCCGCCCTCCTTGATGTTGGGACACGAGATGTTCAGTTCCAGCCCGGCCACGCCCTCCTGTCCGCTCAGCCTGCTTGCGACTTCGGCGTACTCGTCTGTTTCGCGGCCGATTATGTTCACGATGGCCGCGGTATCCAGCTTTCGGATCCTGGGAAGTTTTTCCGTGATAAAGGCGTCGACCCCGACGTTCTGCAGGCCGATCGCGTTCAGCATTCCCGCGCGCGTCTCGACTATACGGGGAGGCCGGTTACCGGGCCACGGCGCACTCGAGACGCCCTTGGTAACGAAAGCGCCCAGCCGCGACAGATCGATGAACCGCGAGAATTCGAGGCCGTAGCCATACGTGCCCGAGGCGGTCATCACCGAATTTTTCATGCCGATGCCGCCGACGTTCACTTCGAGACTGGGGGAGCTAGGCATGCCACATCACCTTCTTTACATCAAAGGCGGGACCCTCGGTGCAGACACGGGTGTAGCGGGCCCTGCGGCCGGTCTCCTTCACTCCGCAAACGCAAGAGATGCATGCGCCGAATCCGCATGCCATCCTTTCTTCGAGCAATACCTCGCAAGGCGTATCGTGCCGCATTGCGATCCCTTCGAGCGCAGCCAGCATGGGCCTCGGGCCGCAAGCGAATATTTTAGCCGATAAGGACTTTTTTTTTCTTCTCCCCAGGTATCGGGCGAGCGGCTCCGTGACGAGCGCCCGCCGGCCCGCGCTGCCGTCGTCCGTGCAGATGACGGGACTTATCCCCGAACGCTCCAGCCTCGGTATCCGATGCTTCGGCCCTCCCCGCAGACCGAACGGTATTCTCGCCCTCGTGACGGCGCCCACGAACATCTTCACGTCGATACCGGCGCGCGAGAGCTCTTCGGCGAGAAACAGCATCGGCGTGGCCCCTATTCCTCCGCCGACCAGCAGGGCGACCTCGGGTGGAGGAGAGATTGCGAAGCCCTTCCCCAGCGGGCCGACTACGTCTATCTTGTCGCCTGCTCGAAAGCCGGCGAGCGCGCCGGTGCCGGGACCGCCGGGCACCCTCCTGTATATTATCTCGAACTCGGATTCGACCCAATTGATAAGCCGAAACCATTTCGCGCCGAGTCGGCGGACATCTTTCATGTCGTCGCGCCGCAATTTCGGGCCATACGAGGCGATGCTGAAAGGCCTACGCAGAAACGGCCGCCTCGCCAGCAGCTCGAGCCCGCGAAGCTTCGGCCGTCGCCCCCCGCCGACTGAATGAATTCTGTATCCGGCGGATTCAGCGTGTGGGGCCGGATCGCACAGTATCTGGAGAAACTGGCCGGGAGCAGGCCTGGCCGTCGGTCCGGTCCTGATACAGAGCGAGAAATGGTCTTTCAGAAAGTGATGATTCTTTTGAACCATCCCGGTGAAATGAAAGTCGGGAGAAAACATCGGCGCTCGAGCGATGTCTCCGGCAAGCGACCGAACGGTATCGATATCCGTCGCAGTGTTTTCGCTTTGGAGGAAATCCAGCAGCGCGGCCGGCTCGATGAAGCCGAGGTTGTCGGCACGATCGGCGCAGACGATTACGTCCGCCGGTATGCGCGAATCGAGACGCAGCCGCCGCCGTGCTTGCGCTCCCGGCAGGATATAGAATTTCCACGCGGCTCTTCCGCGATCCAGCCACACGAGATCGGGCCTGGGACGGGCGCGCTCTTTCGGTTCCGATTTTCCGCGGATCGAC
>CBDUSG010000717.1:0-2146 GCA_965369575.1 uncultured bacterium
AAGTCTCAAATCGACGAGCTGCATCTGAAGGCAATCAGGGATTCCCTCGCAGATACCTCCACGAAAGAGAATTAGGCCCGGCACGTCGGGCCGCTCGATACCCGCCCCGTCGCTTTACAAATGTGCCGCATGTTCTCCGTCGCTCCTCATCGGCGGCGCGGAGTTCACGCGCTTGTAATCGGCGATTGCATTTGTTATAATGTGTTTTAAACAGGATGCAATGCCGTATGACACTAAATCCCCGGGTAAACGGCAGACTCCGGGCTGCTCCCGCCGCCAGGCCCCGGCCGCGGGGTGTCATTCGGGCAAGCGTTCGGTAGACACAAGGGTTTTCACATGGCCGATCAAGAGACCGAAACCCAAGAGATCAGCTTCGCCCAGGGCATCATGCAATCGATCAGAAGGATCGTCATCGGACTGATCCTGTTTCTCGCCTCGTTCGTGGTGCTCTGGTGGAACGAGGGCCGCGCCGACATCTCGGAAATCGCGCGCAAAAGCATTCCCATCAGCGCCGACACCATAGACACATCCTACGACGGCGAGCCGGTTTCGGTAACGGGCGAAATCGAGTCCAACAAGTCGCTCGGTGACCCCGGATACTTTGACTTCGGCCCCTACATCAGGCTCAACCGAAAGGCCGAGATGTATGCGTGGGTTGAAGAAAAATCCTCCACGGCACGAAAACTGCTGGGACGTCGCAAAGCCAGGGAGCCGACATATTCCTATAAGAGAGAATGGACCGAAAAACCTCTCAGCTCCGATTCATTCAGTGAACCCACGGGCCACAAGAATCCGACGCCCTCAGTCAAGAGCCGATCATACACGGTCAAGCACGCGACCGTCGGAGCCTATCGGCTCGACCCGCAATCCGCAACACTGCCCGATCCACTCCCCGTCCCGATTACGATAAAGAATTACATTCCATCACTGAAAGCCTGGTTGCAGGACGGCTATATATTTATCGGAAAAGGGAGCGCGAAAAATCCGGAAGTCGGAGATATACGGATCAGTTACACCGCGGTCGGTTCAGGCACTGTGGTAACCATGTTCGGAAGGCTCGCCGGTGAATCCATCGAGCCCCACATATACGGGAAAAGGGAGCGCCTGTACCAGGTGGTCGCCGGCAGCCGCGAGGATGCTATCGCGCAGATGGCAACCGAGCATAAAGTGATCGGATGGGCATTGAGACTCGCCGGATTCCTCATGATGTGGACCGCTCTGTGCCTGTTCTTCGGCCCGATAACCGCCGTGCTCGATTTCGTGCCGGCACTGGGAAACATCGGTCGTTCGGCCGTCGCCGCTGCGATGTTCGCGGCGGCATTGATCCTGTCACTGCTCACGATACTTGTCTCGATGATTCCTCACGGTCCGCTCCTGCTGTTATTCGTCGCCGTCGTTGCGGCCGGCGCAGCCTGGGCGGTCATTCAGATGCGGCGAAAACCTCGGAAAAAAACGGCGCCGAAGGTCAAGAGAAAACGAGACACGCTTCCGCTGCAGGACATGCACGTAAGGAAGAAAACGACGAGCGATGAGAGAGAGCCGGCACGGCCGCCGATCCCCCAGAAAACCGCCCGGCCGAAGGAAATAAAATTTGCCTGCGAAAAATGCGGAATGCGATACACGGTGCCCGTCGCGCTGGCCGGAAGAAAAGCGCGATGCAAAGGCTGCCAGCACAAATTCTACATTCCTCCCGTCTCCGTCAGGGCGGAATCCGACTCGACGGTTTTTGATTCGTCGCCGCAGTAATATACCTCCCGATTCGCATGCCACAGGATGGGCAGTCCATCAGGTCGCTACTTCCCCTGAGCCGATGTCCTGCAACATGGCCTCGACCTGTGCGGCGCGGATGGGGGCGCCCATGTCGGTGAACAGGCGATGTGCCTCGCGCAGCTCGCGCTGGCGGGCATTTGCATCGCCGGTCAGCCGCGCCAACTCGGCCAGCTCGAGACGAATGAACGGTTCCTCCATCGCGCCGCCGCTCTCCAGGCAAAACTTCGCGTTTGGCGGATTCGTATGTTGGCAGGCTGGACACTCCATGGTCGGATTTCTCCTCCCGCCTTTGTATCCATCGGAAGACTAGTGTCGTGCCCGCCGTATATTGTTGGTTTCAGCGAGCCGAGAAGCGGTTAGCTGCAAGGCGCATGAG
>CBDUSG010000718.1:0-2143 GCA_965369575.1 uncultured bacterium
CCGCTGGAGGCGGATAGATATTCCCACGATATCCGAGATTGCGGTCAATGCGACGAGTCCCTGCCTGATATTCCTTTCCATTGCAAATCGCGAGATTGCGGGCTCGGAATGGCTGACGATGGGCGGCGCGGCCGTTGTCATCATCCTCGGCAATGGCGCGCTCATGTGGGCCTATCAGCGGACGCGCGGGCTGAGCATGCGCGGGCTTTTTCTGCCGGCGATGTTCATGAACTCGGGCAATATGGCGCTGCCTTTTGCGCTTTTGGCGTTCGGGCCGGACGGATTCGACAAGGCGATCATCTTTTTCATCACTGTGGCGACGATGAATTTCTCGCTCGGGGTGTTCATAGCCAAGGGCGCGGACGGACACCGCGAGATTTTCAGGCTCCCCCTCATCTATGCCGTGCTTGGGGGGCTCGCCTTTTCTCTGCTCGGGCTTCAGCTCCCCAAGTTCCTGATGACGCCGGTGGGCATGCTGGCCGATACGGCGATCCCGCTGATGATAATCAACCTGGGCGTGCAACTGCGCTCGCTGACGATATCCGATCTCCGCCATGCGGTCGCGGGGGCGGCCATCAGGATGGGCGGCGGCTTGCTTCTCGCGGCCGGCTTCGTCATAATGTTCGGGGTGTCCGGCATGAGCCGAAACGTAATATTTCTCGATGCGATCATGCCGCCCGCCGTTTTTACCGTGATCCTGGCGCAGAAATACGACGCGGACTCCGATGCCGTCGCCTCGACGATCGTGTTGGGCACGCTGCTCAGCGTGGTGACAACGCCGGTGTTCCTGATGTTCGTCACCTGAGCGCGGACGCAGCGGCGGCGGCGCGCATTGAATTGCAGCGGTTTATTAACGAAAACCGGCAGCTCGTTTCCTTTCGGAGGTTAAGAATGAAGATACTGTTCATAGCGACCAATCGTCTTAGGCGCATAATGCCGCCGATGCCGCTCGGGCTTGCAAGCGTGATCGCGCAGATAGACGAATCGCGCCACCGGATCAAGGCGCTCGACTTCATGTTCGCGGACGACCCCGAGGGCGAGCTGAAATCGGCGCTGGCCGATTTCGCGCCCGACCTGATTGCGATCTCGATTCGCAACCTCGACAACCAGTGCTATCTTCACAGCGAATATCTGCTGCCCGACGCGAAGGGGGCCGTCGATATCTGCCGCCAAAACTCCGAGGCGCCGATCGTCGTGGGCGGCGGAGCGGTCACCGTCAGCCCCGAGGCGGTGTTCGATTATCTTGCGCCCGACTTCGCCGTCGCCGGCGAGGGAGAAATCGTTTTTCGGGACCTCGTCGACCGCCTCGATCGAAAGGCCGACTGGTCCGACCTGCCCGGCCTCGTCTGGCGCTCCGACGGCGGCGTGCGCATGAACGAGCGCGAGTTCATCGAGGACCTCGACTCGCTCGAGCCGCCTCGGCGCGGACTTTTCGACAACGAGCGCTACGCCGCCGAAGGCGGATTCGGCAATATCGTCGTCAAGCAGGGCTGCTCTTTCAACTGCATATACTGCGACGGCCCGGCCGCGATGGGGAGGCGCTGGCGCAAGAGGTCGCCCGCGAAGATAGTCGACGAACTCGAGGCGATGCACAAGGACTTCGGCGTCAACGTGGCATTTTTCACCGACGCCCTGTTCAACTTCCCGGTCGAACACGCCAAGGACGTCTGCCGCGAGATCATCCGTCGCAAGCCCGGCGTCTTTTGGGTAACGACCGTGCATCCCGCGTATCTGGACAGGGAAATGATCGGCCTGATGCAGGAGGCCGGCTGCAACGCCGTCTCGCTCGGGTGCGACTCGGCCTCGGAGAAAATGCTGAAGCTGCTGCGAAAGAATTTCACGAAGGATCAGCTTCTAAAGGCCGCCGAGATGCTCGAGGAGGCCGGCCTCAACTATATCCTCTCGCTACTGATCGGCGCGCCGGGCGAGGATCGGGCGACCGTCGAAGAGAGTGTCGAGTTTCTCGAAAAGCGCAGCCCGTTCATGCTCGATTTCTGCGTCGGCATACGCCTGATGCCCGGCACCGACCTTGCTGATATCGCTGTCAAAGAGGGCGTCATCACGGCCGACGACCCGCTGATGGAGCCCAGGTTCTACGTCAGCCCCGATGTGAAAGACTGGGTCGAGGACTACCTGTCCGAAG
>CBDUSG010000719.1:0-2139 GCA_965369575.1 uncultured bacterium
ACCGCGGCAACGAGGTTTTCCGCCTTCTTCTGACCGAAGCGTTCGAGCGCTACCTCGGAATGCGCAGGCCGGCATATGTGAAAAAGCCGCGGATCGACGTCGAGGAAGCGGTTGAATTAATAACCGATGCCGGGGGCATCCCCGTCTTCGCGCATCCGAAACTCGCGCGCATCGACGACGGCATCGACGAACTCGTGCGACGCGGTCTCCGCGGGATCGAGGTCTATTACGCCAAGCACACGCCCGAGGACGAAAAGAGATATCTCGCCGCCGCCGCCGAGCACGACCTGGTCGTCACCGGCGGCTCGGATTGCCACGGGTTTATCAAAGACAGGATGCTGCTCGGCTCGGTCAGACTGCCCTACGAATGCCTCACCGAGCTGCGCGAAAGAGCGAACTCCGCCGTGTAAACCCGGAGAAAGGGCGATCCCCGCCTCTTACGCCGCCTCGATTCGGGCGACCAGCCGGTCGATGTCCTCGAAGTTGTTGTAAAAATTCGTCCCCGTGATCAGGCATCCGCGCATCGCATGGACCAGGATGAGTTCGTCCCTGAGTTGTTCCTCGAATGCATGCGGGTCCTGCTTCGGCAGACGCATCAGGACTACGCCCGACCATTGGCCGTTCTCGCGCGGGCTGACGATTTCGCAGCCCTTCTCCTCAGCCTTCGCGCAAAGATAGTCGGTCAGCTCCTTCACACGATTCTCGATGTTCTCGATGCCAATCTCCGCGATGAGGTCGAGCGCGGCGTTGAGGGCCGCAAGTCCGACCATATTGTGCACGCCCTCCTCGTATCTGCGCGCTCCCCGCGCCGGGTCGAACTCATACGGGACGGTGTTGTATTCCTCGTCGGGGCCGACTTCCATGCTGCCCCATCCGATGTGAACGGGGCGCAGCTTCTCGAGAAGCGATTTGCAGCAATAGAACACGCCGAGGCCGGGCAGCGCCAGCAGTCCCTTGTGCGTGCCGGCGGAAAGGCAGTCGATGTCCATCTCGCGCACGTTGAGGCGGATCGAGCCCAGGCACTGGATCGGGTCGACAAACAGCAGCACGTCTCGGTCGTGACAGATTTCCGAGATGGCCTGCAGATCGCAGCGCTGGCCGGTGTCGAATTGCGGCCAGCTGACCACGACCAGGCGGGTGCGGTCGGTGATTCCCTCCTCTATCGCTTCGGGCGTGATGCGCCGGTTGTCCTGCTCGACAAGCTTCACCTTCATGCCCGTATGCTTCTGCGCCATGAAGGGGTATACGAGCGCGGCGTACTCGTGGCGCGTGAGGAGGACCTCGTCGCCCTCGGCCCACGGCATCGACTGCGCGAGCCAAAGCGCGCCCTCCGTGGTGTTGCGGCTGAACGCGACTTCATCGCTGTCGCACCCCAGCAGCTTGGCCGCCTTTTCGCGGGTCTCGTTTATCAGAGGCCGGCTGAGCGCCATCGCGACTACGCCGGAATTCATTATCGAATCGGTCATCTCCTTGGCGGCGTCGGCGACGGGCCTTGGCAGGGGCGACTTGCCGTTGGCGAGGAAATAGGCAAAGTTTTCGGTGACCGGAAATAGCTTGCGGATCTCATCGAAATCAACACTCATCGTTAAATCCTCCCGCGGCGTGTCGCCGCAGACACGAAACACTCCGTAGCGGCGAGCCGCCGCTGACATGACTCCGCATCTCTTTTCCTGACGAATATTGACGGCTGAATCCGTTTATGTGCACGTGAACGCTTCTCGCATCGCTCTGTGAAAAAAACGTTGTTTCATAACCGGCCTTACTGATTCAGTCTCAGCAAGGGCTTGTTCCAGACGGCTGCCACATAGCCGACGCAAGGATACGAAGTATCCTCCGTCAGCGGCCACCGGCCGCCGCCGCAGGCACGAGATACTTCGTAGCGGCGAGTCGCCGCAGACATGAGATACTCCGTATCTCTTCTTTTCCATTGACTGGTCCAGTTTATCAAGAAATCTGATTCGCGATCAGAGCGGCGAATTGATTTCAGAAAAGGACTGTCCCGCGCCGCGCTACATAGCCGGGGCAAGGATGCGAAGCGTCCCTTATCTGCGGTCACCGGCCGCTCAGCGGCCACTGCCCGCGGTGAGAAAGTCCATTCCCTCTCTCATGTCTCCCTCGGTCACCATCGGGCTCAATTCG
>CBDUSG010000720.1:0-2136 GCA_965369575.1 uncultured bacterium
CTCGATAGCGTTCAACACGCACGTCGATCTCTCCGACATACACGTCGAAGGCATTACGAGAATAACACACAAGGACGTCGAGTACGCGGACGAGCTCGGCTACGTCATAAAGCTGCTCGCAATCGGCAAATGCAGCGACGGCGACGTGGAAGTGCGCGTGCATCCGGCGCTCGTGTCCAGGGATTCGTTGCTGGCCTCCGTGCGGGGAGAATACAACGCGCTCCTCATCGAGGGTGACGTCGTGGGCACGACGATGTACTACGGCAAAGGCGCCGGCAAGCAACCCACCTCGAGCGCTATTATCGGCGACCTGATAGACATCGGCAAAAACATGCAGGCCGGCTCTCCGCTGCGCGTCAGGCCTTTCACATACGCCGACGAGCGCAGAATCAAGAGCATCGAGGAAATCACGGCGCTGTATTACATTCGCTTTACTGCGCTGGACATGCCCGGCGTGCTCAGCCGTGTATCCGGAATCCTGGGGGAACACGGGATAAGCATCGCGTCCGTGATACAAAAGGCGCAGGATCGCGGAAAATACGTGCCGCTCGTGATAATGACGCACGATGCTCTCGAGCGAGATGTCCGCAAAGCGCTCGCGGAGATAGACGCGCAGGACTGCATCAGGGAAAAGAGCGCCCTGATTCGGATATTGTGACTCACTCTACACGCTCCCGCCGCCATGGACAAAACATACATAAGCGAATTGTCTGAAGGCGAAAGGCTCGTCGGGCACTTCCTCGTCCAATCCAAGCAGCTGCTTACGACCCGGGCCGGCAAGCCCTACATGAGCATGATCCTGCAGGATAAAACGGGAAGCGTATCGGCGCGTGTGTGGGACAGCGCCGTCGAGCTCTACGAGAAGTTTAAGACCAACGACATCATAAAGATCGACGGGACCGTCGAGCTGTACAACCGCGAGCTGCAGATCGTCGTTCGCCGCCTTCGTGCGAGCGAGCCGGACGAGGTCGAACCTTCCGATTTCGTTCCGCATTCGGCGCACAACATCGACGAGATGTTTCTCGAGATTTGCTCGTTCATCGAGAGCATCGAGAACCCGCACCTCAAGGCCCTCCTCGAGGCTTTCTTCAAAGACGAGGAGCTTGTGAAACAATTCAAGGCGTCGTCCGCCGCCCGCAACGTCCACCATGTCTGCGTCGGAGGTCTGCTCGAGCACACGCTGTCGACCGTTCGCATCTGCGAGTATTTGACGACCCATTACGAGACATTGGATGCCGATCTGCTCATCACGATGGCGATACTTCATGACATCGGAAAAGTGAGGGAGCTGGACATCACGCCCTCGATAAATTATACCGAGGAAGGAAACCTGCTCGGCCACATCATTATCGGCATCCAGATGGTGGGCGAAAAAATTGAGACGATACCCGATTTTCCTCCCAAGCTGCGCATGCTGGTAGACCATATGCTGCTCTCCCATCACGGACAATCCGACTGGGGCTCGCCCCGGCCGCCGATGTTCCTCGAGGCCGAAATACTGCACAGGGCCGACGACCTCGACGTCAAGGTCGATATAATCACGCGCGCGCTCTCCGAAGACCGCGACCCCGACTCTTCGTGGACGACCTACCAAAGGTCGCTCGAACGGATTCTCTATAAGAAACCCACCTATGAGACGGACGTGTCCCCCGAGGAAAGCCCCGGCTGATCGCCTCCCGCGGCCGGAATCCGACAATGCCGTAACACGAAAGGATAGCGCCAATGCTGCTCGTTCCTTTTTTTCAGCGATTATTGCCGCGGGCGGTCGCAATTGTCGTTGCATCCGTTCTGGGATGTTGCTTCTCGAATGCATCGGCCGCCGGAATGATCGCCGAGCGAATAACCGAATCCAGTGCCGGAATTTATCTTCACGACTGCCCCGACAGGCTCGGCGGCGTGGGCGACTGGTACCTCGCCAACGACGTCGTCTGGGCGATCATCGACGATGTCTCGAATCCGAACGTGCTCTCCACTTCGGGCGGCACACTCGTGGACCTGGGATTGCATAGCCACGAGGGGGAGCAGCTTATTCAGATGATGCCGCTTCTGAACATGACGCGCGACCTGATTGTGCCGTTTGACGACATTCGCGCCGAGACGGGAGAGGGCTGGGCGTCGATCACCGTCGCCGCGACC
>CBDUSG010000721.1:0-2122 GCA_965369575.1 uncultured bacterium
TTATACGTCCTCCGCCGCGGGCACTCCGATGCGGCGGACGGTGCCTGTCGAGCAGTCGATCTCGGAGGGGCAACAGGTGCTCTCGCATGAGGATATCGACAGTTTTCTGGATCAGGCCAACATGGAAGCATACGCATTGATGCCTTGCCCGTGCCGCACGAGGACGGAAAAGATGGGAACCCGCGAGTGCAAAGACAAGCATCCCGTCTTCTCGTGCGTGCTCCTCGGTATTTTCGCGGTGGATGTGGCCCAACGTGGCGGGGCGAAACGGTTGTCCCGCGAAGAGGTCAAGAAATATCTCGAGGCGGCGCGAGAGGCCGGTCTCGTTATCATGGTGGACAATGCCGAGGAGATGAAGGACGGCGTAATCTGCCTTTGCTGCGAATGCTGCTGCTCGACAACGCGAGGGCTGACCAGGTGGAACAATCCGAAAGCGGCGTTTGGCAAGTCCGACTTTGTCGCCAGGGCGAGCGATGAATGCGTCGCGTGCGGAGCGTGCGTCGACCGCTGCATGTTTAAGGCCATCACGCTGGACGACGGCGACGAAAAAGCGCAAATCGATGAGGACAAATGCATGGGCTGCGGCGTCTGCACCGTCACTTGTCCGACCGAGGCGCTAAGGCTCGAGCGCCTCGAGCGCGAGCCTGTCTATGCGACCCAGCAGGAACTGTTCGAAAAGGTCGCCGTCGAAAACGAGGCCGCCGGCCAGAAGCGGCCCGTGAATTGAACGAAACCCGGCATGCACATCATCATGTCCGGCACGCGCTCGCCTCGAATCGACCCCGAGCGTGGGCCTGCATGCGCTGTCATTCTTGCCGGAGGAGCACAGATCGCCGTAGAAGCAGTTCCCGCCGGATTCATATCGAAAAAGAAAGGGCTTGCCGATAGTGAAGCCTGTAAAACGTAACTAATAAGGGCGGCTTGTCAAGAGAAAAGTTCTCCCCCTCTTCTCCTTTGCCGCCGAAGCAGGCCTACCTGCCGGGCGCGGGGACTATCCTGAAAGCGTGCGCGGGAGAGTCGGGCATGACGTCGGGCAGCTTGATCGTCAGCCGGCTTCTGTCCCGGAGCCAGTCGAGAGGCTCTTCACGCCCCAGAAGATGAACCTTCGCTTCGGGACCGCACTCGAGCGACTCGATGGAAACCTCTCCGCCGCCCAACGCATCGAGGATTACCGCGAACAGGGTGCCCCCCTTCTGCGTGAAGCGCACGTTCTTGCCGTCGGTCGTCGTTCCCACAGCTCTTGTCCAGGGGCGTGTATCGTAAATTGCCTCGCCGTTTACCGCGAGCCAATTCCCGAGCGCGAGCAGACGCTCACGCTGCACATCGGGGATCGTGCCGTCGGCCATCGGCCCGACGTTGATCAACAGGTTCCCATTCTTGCTGACGATGTCCACAAAGCTATGAATTAGCTCTTCGTTGGTAAGCAGGTTCTCATCTGGCTCATTCAAATTGTATCCGAACGATGTCCCCAGGCCGCGGCACGCCTCCCATTTTTTCTCGCGGATATCATCATACACTACATACTCAGGTGTGACGTAGTCGTGGTGGATACCCGGGGGATCTTCTTGGCTGGAGGAAAGCTTTGCGTGAAAGATGCCGATGGTGTTGATCACAACGTGCATGAGCCAGTTTGACGGGTATCTCGTCTGGTTCCACCGATCGTTGATCACGCCGTCGGGGACGGCCTCGTAAAAGTCGCAAAAGAGCTTGACCAGATCGGCGTTCTTCGGGTAGCGGATGTCGTTCCACAGCACCGACGGCTTATATCGGTCGATCAACTCCCTGAAATGATTCGTCGCATAGGCGACATATTCATCTTGCTGTGGGGTGTTATCAAAAAAAGTGAAAGGATCGCAGATCGCGGCTTCGGTGAAACTCCAGTCCAGCCCGCCGGAGTAGTATAGGCCCATCTTCAGGCCCTTTGCCCGCACCGCGTCGGTCACCTCCCCCACAAAGTCGCGCTCGGAATGCAGGTTCGGCCTTTTGGGATTCCTGTATCCGGTCGGCCAGAGCGTATAACCGTCGTGGTGCTTGGTCACCATTACCGCGTACCGCGCACCGGCACTGGCGAAAAGATCAGCCCAATCCTCGGCGTCGAGCCCGCCAGCCGCCTCGAGGAATT
>CBDUSG010000722.1:0-2121 GCA_965369575.1 uncultured bacterium
AAGCTTTCCGACCTCGGTGTGTTCAGGGTGTCGTCCGGCGCAAGGGCCTCCGGCGGCGACGCCGCCCGGCCCTCGATCGTCACTTCCTGCGTCGTTCTCGAGGAGATGGCGCGCGGCGACGCCGGAATCGGCATTGTCGCCGCCGTCAACGGATGGGCGCTGGCGGCGGCGGTGGCGGCGGGAAACAGGGAGGTGCTGCGCCTTTTCAAATCGATGTCGGAGGAAAAGTCGCCTTCCCTTGCCTGCTTCGCGATGACCGAGCCGGCGGGCGGCTGTGACATTGAAAATCTTCCTGCGCTCCATGGGCGCACCATCCAGACTCGCGCGGTGCTCGACGGCGACGAGTGGGTGATCACGGGCGCGAAACGGTTTCCCAGCAGCGCCGGCGTCGCATCGATCTACTGTACCGTCTGCACGACCGATCCGGCAAAGGGCGAGGAGGGCATCGCCCTCATCTACGTGCCCGCCGACGCAAAGGGCTTGAGTTTCGGCAAGTTCGAGATAAAAGCGGGCATGCAGTCCGACCGCAACGCCGATATTTACTTCGATGAGGTGCGCGTACCGAAGTCGTATCGGGCGAGCGGGCCGGGGCGTGACGCCGAGCTTTTCAAGAACAATCTGACCGCGGGCAGGGTCGCCAGCGCCGCGGCGGCCGTCGGCTGCGCCAGGGGCGCTTTCGAAGAGGTGCTCAGATACACGGGCGAACGCGTCGTCGAGGGCAAGCCGATCCGCGAGCATTCGATCGCCGCGGGCATGCTCGCCGAGATGGCTACGGGAATCGAGACGGCGCGGGCGCATTACCTTCAGACGGCCTACATGTTAAGCCATCCCGAGCAATTCGCCCCCCCTCATTCCGAGCAGATGCTGTCGCAGGCGAGTATCAGCAAGAACTATGCGACCGAGGTTGCGAACTCGGTCACGAACAAGGCGATGGAGCTGATGGGTTCGTACGGCTACATTCGCGATTACCATGTCGAGAAATACTGGCGCGACGTCAAGGAGATACAACTCTGGCTCGGCGGCTCGCAGCTGGGGCGGTTCGACATCGCGCGCGGCTGCTATCCCTATCGGACCAAATAGAAATGTGTCCGCCCCGCCTCCCGGCCGGGACAAACGGATGGGCTCATGCCATAAACCCTTGACACGCCATATTCTAGCGGTTATAATGGGGCGGGTTGCCTACTCAAAAGGCCTTGTTCATGGTTCGGTCTCGAAAAATCTCAGCCGATGCAGGGAGCGATATGAAGCTTACCGAATATTTGACCAAGGACTGTATAATATCCAACCTTAAGACGCGCGACAAGATACATGCAATAAAAGAACTCCTGCGCTTACTGCACAAGCGTGAGAGGATCGACGAGATGGACATGGCGCTCGAGCGCGTGGTCGAACGCGAGAGCTTCGACACCACCGGCATCGGCTCGGGCATAGCGATTCCGCACGCGCGCCTGAACACGATCGACAGCCTCGTGTGCGCGGTCGGCCGCAAGCGCGAGGGACTGGAATACCGTGCGATCGACGGCAAACCGGTTCACCTCATTTTTCTCATTCTGTATCCGCCGGCCGACTCGCACAAATACCTGTACTTCATCGCCTCACTGTCCCGCCTGGTGCTCAACGAAAACCTGGTGGAGAAATTGATGGAGGCGGCCACCTCAACGAGCATGTACAAGGCTCTGGACAAGGCCAGCGATACGCTTATGCATCCCGAGCCGGCCGCGCCCTCCGACTCGAAGTCGGCTTCACAGGCTGCGATAATGAGAGGCAGCAATTCGGACCTGGTGCTTCTCATAAGGCTGATGAGAATGGAAAATATCATGAAGGCGGAAAAAGGTTCCGCCGACTCGCTGAACGAGAGGATAGAACAGGTGCGCTCGTGCATATCCTCGCGGATTCTGGCGCATTACAACAGGCTCAGCGCGAGGGTCGGTCAGCCCATCGTCGCGGTGGAGGAGGAGATATGCCTGGGCTGCAACCTCCAATTGTCCTCTTCGTTCGCTCAGGAATTGCGCGACTCAAACAGCATCAAGACCTGCCCCAATTGCACCCGGTTCCTCTACGCGGTTTAGTGTCGTGTCAACCGTATATTGTTGTTTTCAGCGAGCCGAGAAGCGGTTAGCT
>CBDUSG010000723.1:0-2121 GCA_965369575.1 uncultured bacterium
ACGTCCTGCGGTCTCTTGACGCAGCCCGCCGCAAATATGCCGCCGCCGTTTGGACTGTCGATCAGGAACCCGCTCTCATCGTAATCGAGGCTGACTCCCGGAACGGGCAGACCGGCCGTGGATGGAACAATGCCGGTGGCAAGCACGACAAGATCGAACCGCCGGCTGATCTTTCCGCCGCCCATGACTTCCTCGGCCTCGATGATGGGGCTCGAGGTCGCCGCATCTTCCGTGATCCTGGCGACTTTCCCCTTGACGAACGAAATGTTTTTGTCCTCTAGAAGTTCATGATAGAAGCTTTCGAATCTACCGATCGTGCGTATGTCGATATAGAATATGGTGATCTTCGCTTCCGGCAGTTTCTCCCTGATGTAGCGGGCCTGCTTGAGAGAGCCCATGCAACAGACCGCCGAACAGTAGGGCAGATGGTTTTCGTCCCGCGAGCCGGCGCACTGTGCGAACGCCACGGTGGCGGGCTCACTTGCGTCGGAGGGTCGCAGGATTCTTCCTTCGGTCGGGCCATTCGCGGCGGCCAGTCTTTCCATCATGACGTTGGTGATAACGTTGGCGAATTTGCCGGCGCCGAGGTTCTCGAGCTTCGATACGTCATAAGGCCGCCAGCCGGTCGCGACGATGATGGCGCCGACTTTTTCCTCGATGAGTTCTTCATCCATATCGAGGTCGATCGCGCCGGTCGGGTCGGCCGCTCTCAGCCTTCCGCGCTCTTCGGGTGTCAGCGCATCCCTGTCCAATGTGTAGAGAGGCGGGAACGCCATGTCGTGCGGCAGGGAAAGAGCCCTTTTCGTGTCCATTCCATAATTGAAGTCGTTGGGAATCTCACTGGCGACCGCATCCAGATGGGCCTGCGAGATCGGCTGATTTCCGGTGACGTATCGCGGAGTCTTCCGAATTCTTACGGTGTAATCCCCAGGCTTTCCGGCGATGTTTTCGACTTTGGAGCAGGTGTATACTTTTATTCTCGGACTCCGGCGTATCCTGCGAATGTTGATTTCCAGGCCGCATGTGGGAGGGCACATCTTGGGAAAGTATTGGTTCATCCTGATGACTCGGCCGCCGAGGAAAGGTTCCTTTTCAACCAGCGTCACTTCGAGGCCCAACTCGGCGGCGTCGGTAGCTGCGGATATGCCGCCAATACCGCCGCCGATGACGAGAATTCTGCCGTCCGTATTCATAAGGTCTCCATTCAAATTCCGTCCGCGTCGGCGAGGGCTTCTCGTTTTCTTTCCAATACTTCCTTACGGACCTCGATGAGTGGCTCATTGAATAAGGAAAACCTGAGCCAATTGAATGCGAACTTCATCAGCTCAACGTCGTTTCTTTCGATAGCTCCCACGATTTCGGGATCGATCTGGAAATGGCTGAGGAAACTGCTCTCGAAAATGAAACGGCGAAACCTGTCAAGGTTGTAGCATGCCGTGTAGAACATCTCCATCTTTTCCGGCGTCAGGGTTCCGCCCTTCTGGAAGAAATCGTGGAGAGACAGATCTTTGAAGAATTCTCCCATTTTGTTATATTCGATTATGCCCTGCTCTTCGAGCCAGTCTCCGACCGTCATCTCAGCGCCATCGGCAAAGCCCCGGCAGTCCCCCTCCTCCATCACAAAGTAAAATTCGCTTTCCGAGGCGCGCGCGCCTTCTTTCGGCGAGGCAAATCCGAGCGGATACATTCGACAGGACCACGGCCGATCTTCGTATATGGCGCAGCCTTCGCCGCTCACGAAGGGGCAGCGCTTTTCTTTGTCGTCATTCATTTTCAGGACGACGACGGGCATGATCTGCCCCTTGCCGAAAGGCACGAATGTGTATCGGGCCAGGAACTCGTCGGACGAGACCCCAAGATTGTTTTTCATCCGCAGAACGTCGTAGGGAGTGAGAAAGATGTTGACGTCCGCGCAGCACCGAGTGAAACAGACGAGGCCTTCGTGGCAGGAGAAGGCGAACTTGTCCTTCTCGGTGAACCTGGGGGCTTCATTCAGGATAGTCTCTTTCAGATTTTCAATTTCATTCATTTTTCAATTCCGAGTGTTTGCGCCTTATGATGTGTCGCCGTCATGAATGATATCGTTTCTCAAAGCTTGCGCCGACCATACCGGCAGCGGCC
>CBDUSG010000724.1:0-2116 GCA_965369575.1 uncultured bacterium
CAGGCTGACCACGTTGGAAGTGGGCGCGGACCTCATCCGGGTCGCCGCCACGATCACGTGCACCGCGCGCCCCTTGAGGCGCAGGCCGTCGAAGGGGCTGTTACTCGCTTTCGATTCGAACTCACCTGCATCGATCGTGATCCCGGCCGACGGGTCGAACACGGTTATATCCGCCCTCGCGCCCGTTTGGAGGCCGCCCATCGGGAGGCCGAGTATCCGGGCCGGGCCGATGGTCAGCGCGGCGATCGCTTGGGTCAGCGTGAGGACGCCTTCGTTAACGAGCTTTGTCATCACGAGCGGCAGACACGTCTCGAGTCCCACTATCCCGAACGGCGCGTCGGCGAGGGGCGCCGCCTTTTCCTCTTGGGAATGCGGCGCGTGATCGGTGGCGATGGCATCGATGGTTCCGTCGCGCAGACCTGCTTTTATCGCCTCGACGTCGTCCCCGGAGCGAAGCGGGGGATTCATCTTAGCATTTGCGCCGAATTTTTGCACGGCCTCGTCGGTCAGAGTGAAATAGTGCGGCGCGGTCTCGGCCGTAACGCCGAGGCCCTCGCGCTTGGCGGCGCGGACATGCTCGACCGACCCCGCACAGCTAACGTGCGCGATGTGGAGCCTGCCGCCGGTGAGCCGCGCCAGCTCGATGTCGCGCGCGACCATCTTCTCCTCGGCGGCGGCCGGCATTCCCTTCAGGCCGAGGCGCGCGGACGTCGGCCCCTCGTTCATGCAGCCGCCCTCGACCATGGACGCATCCTCGCAGTGCGAGATTATGGGCAGATCATACGTCTTGGCGCATTCGAGTGCGACGCGGAGGACATCGCCGTCGGCCACCGAGCGGCCGTCGTCGGATAGCGCGACGACGCGGGCCTTTTTCAGGTCGCCGATCTGAACGAGTTCTTTCCCTTGCTGCCCGCGCGTGACCGCGGCCACGAGATAGATGTGGGTCCACGCCGATTGCGCGGCGCTCTCTCTCACAAGCTCTATCACCTCGACGCTGTCGGCGACGGGATCGGTGTTTGCCATCGGAACGAGCGCGCAGAAGCCGCCCTTTACACCGCTGCGGCTGCCGGACTCGATAGTTTCCTTGTGCTCGAAGCCGGGCTCGCGCAGGTGAGTGTGCATGTCGATGAAACCCGGCGCGACGATGAGCCCGTCGGCGTCTATGCGCTCGGCCCCGCGCGCGGAGATATTTCCGGCGATCTCGACAATGGTCGAGCCATCGACGAGCACGTCCATCACCGCGTCGGTTCCCGAAGCGGGATCGATGACTCTGCCGTTTTCGATGAGCAGCTTCATTTTGATATTCTCGACTGATCGCCGGCTCGGCTCGCCCTCATTTTCGGCGATCGGACGCTATTGTCCCTCTGAGATGAAATCCGATCTGAACCGAAAATCCGTTGATCCATGAAGAGGCTGCCGATTCTTCCAAGGACCGGCGGCGTCCGAAAGGTGAAGATTAAATCCGCATCGGGGCGGCATTACAAGGCTTTTACGTTATAGTCATGGAAGTCGGAGAACGTCTTCTGGTAATAGCTGACGATTCTGCCGTCCATGTCGAACAGGTATGCGATCAGAGCGGCGCGTGCCCACATTCCGTTTCGCGCCTGCCTGAAGTACATCGCCCGAGGGTTGCTGTCTATCTCGAAGGGGATCTCCTCGTTTCGCGGGAATGGGTGCATGACGGCGGCGTACCACTTCATCCGCGAGACCATGTCGCGGTCGAGATAGTATTTACCGATGTCGAGACTCTCGAAGAACTCGGCGTCCTCTTTGCTGTCGTGCTCGTGCTGGATTCTGGTCATGTAGAGCAGGTCGATTTTATCTATGACCTCGTTCAGGTCGTCCGATTCCTCTACTTTCACGCCCTTATTCGTGAGTCTGTTTTTGAACTCCGCCGGCAGCCTGAGCTTGGGGTGATCGGGCGCGACAAAATGCATCGTCACGTTTTCGTACAGCGAGAGAATGTTTGCGAGCGACCTTACCGTTCTTCCCCTGCCGATGTCTCCGCAGAAACAGTACGTTTTGTTTCCGAGACCCCTTGTCAGGTCGGGATATTTCTGCTTCAACTCGTCGAAGCGGCTCCTTTTCGACGAGTCCCTGGGGGATCGGAAGGAAA
>CBDUSG010000725.1:0-2112 GCA_965369575.1 uncultured bacterium
ATAGTCTCTGAAAATGATCGACTGGTTTGCAATCGACGCAGCATCATCTTGCGGCCGATTCATGCTCGACCGCCAGAGGAGTCGTCCGCATGATCCGGACGACATGGTCGCGTGTTCCCGTCCTGTACGTTATGTTAACGCTCGCCGTCGTTTCTTCCAGCCTGAGATCTTCGATGCTCGGGGCGTCGTTCGGCCTGATTCGCACCAATGTGACCGCCGTCCAGTTCCTGCCGGGGCGCGAATAGACGAGGACCGATGCCGGCGTTGTCTTTTGCCATTCAGGAGAAATCCACCCGCGGATAAAGCCCTCGCGGCCCTTCGCAACATTCAGCGCGGTCGTGGAGTTCGAATCCGCGAGCACTTCCAGCGTCCATGGCATATCCGGCGCAAAACTCGTCGCTCTTAGTCCCTCGATTTCGAGTTGCAGGTCGGGAGCAAGATGGAACAGGCTCAGCCATTCGTGAGGGGCGTCCGACTGCATCACATCCAGCAGAACGATAGTTCGCTCGGAGCGCAGAAAGACCATTGTGCGGATTATCTCCGCGCCTGGAAAACGTATATTGTGGGCTCGTGCCGCGGCCAGCTCCGTGCTGGACAATACGGAATCCATCCGGGCCTTCTTTTCGGCCCCGAGGCCGAGATAGCGGAGATAGCGCTTTGTAGTGCGGCGGGGATAAGGCAGATCCTCGGCCGCGTATGCATTGTGGGCGGCGACGGATGTGACGTATTCGCGGATGGGATCCGAACTCGCGTAGGAATACTTGCCGGAATCTACGATCCAGTCCCGGCCAAGCCCAAACAATACAAAGGAAAGCTCGTCGTCGTGCTTGTGCCGAAAAGGAAACGGCGGATGATAGGTGGCATGGAAATTAATCTGAATCGCCTCACCGGCGGGTATCTCGGGGCTTCCCCACGTATCGCGGAAAATGGCATACCCGCTTTCGGGGAAGAGCCCGTCCAGCCGCGCGGGAGGCGCGCCTTCGCGTCCCGATGTCATCGCATACAGAAGTTCGGGGGGAGCATCGCCCGGATCGATGTAATCCAGCGGCGATCCGCCTCCGCCGTCACCGATCGATGGGATCCTGCCATTTGGAAGAAGCGCGTGCGCGGCGAACTCATGCATCCGGACGCCGGCGTCACCGAGCTCGGCCGGCACGGCAAAATCATTGGCGGAAAGTAGTCTTTCGATGCCGAGGAACTGATTCATCACATAGTAATGATACGCGGGCGTATTCTCTGTATCGACCCCCTCTTCCGTGAGACAGCCTTTGATCTGCTGTTCGATCACTCGCCGCATGGCAATGGAGAACCACTGTTCGCTGGAGCAGAACTCGGGAATGGTCATCGAAGCGGCCAATACCGCCCAGTCCTGACGGACGCCGTGGTTGCCGGCCGGACGATAGACCCCGGGATCGGTCAGGAACTCGGCATGCTGCACGATGGAAAGGAGCAGGAGCGCCGCGCTTCCGGATGTCTGAAAGTCCGCTTTGCGGTATGCCTCCCAGAAACCGACCAGCGTCAAAAGCCGCCGGGCGGATGCGCCTTCGTGCCACGAGAAAGGGGAAGGCGGCCGGGAAGCGGGATTGTTCTTGATCCAATCGAAGACGATCTCGTCGGCAAGCCGCATGAACTCGGTTCTCGCGGTCTCCTGATAGGCGACCACAAGGGATTGGACATAGCGCAGAGAATGCAGTTGCGATTGCCAGTTTCGTCCGCCGCCCTTCATGCGCCAGTCGAGGGGAAAAGACACGTGGAACGTCTCATTGGGAGGCAGGCTGATCTCCCCGGCCAGGAGCGCCTCGGCGACCTCGATATGCTCGCTCGCGCTTGAAGAGTCCGGCAGCTCCTGAACGGCTGGACGTCGCGCGAAATAATCGAGCAGGATCGAGTCGAATTCTTTCTCGCTGCCCGCGGCCCGGGCGAGGGACGCAATGTCGGAGGGCAGCTCTATATGCTCGAGGATTTCGCGGCGAGAAAGCGTATTGATATCCGTGCGCCGTATGGATCGTCTGAAGTAGAGGATCGCGCAGGCGAGCGCGAGGCATAGGATAATTATGAAAACTATTTTTTTCACGATTATGAAGCCAAGGTTGAAAAGGGTTGAACAGAACT
>CBDUSG010000726.1:0-2091 GCA_965369575.1 uncultured bacterium
GGATCTCTCGGCAAACAGATTTCCCGTTTCTTTCTCGGGTGAGTACGATATGGAAAAGTCGAAAATTCAGAATGCCGCCGCGTCCGTGGACCTCGGCGAGACAGGCAGGATCGCGGCGGACGGCGGCGTGCAATTTTCGTCCACTCCCGAGATCGAACTCGATCTGAATTTCAGGAGAATCGATCTCGGAAAATTCATGGACGAGATAGGCGCGGAACTGCTCTCCGAGCTGGTCCCGGCCCTGGATGGAGCCGAAGTCGGCGGGATCGCCTCGGGTGACGTTTCTCTCCTCTCCAGTGGTGAGCGGCTGCAGGCACAAGGCGCGCTTGCACTCGCGGACGGCCGGATCGCCCTGGCGGGAGGCTCGCTCGTGATGGATTCGGTTTCGGTGAGATTGCCGTTCGGCGTGCGTTTCCCTCAGGAGGATTCAACCGGCCCCGTAACGTTCGCGCCTGATGACTTCGGTAAGATCAGGCTCGGCGGCATCCGGGCCGGACCGGTCAGCGTCTCGTCACTCGAGCTGGACGTCGCATTGAAGGAAAACGCCATCAGCGTCAAGAGCCCCGCCCCGATCGACATCTTCGGGGGAACGGTCGAGGTCGGCGCGATCGAGGGTGAAAACGTACTGGGCAGCCTGGTGGCGCTGAGGACATCGTTGTCGGTCAGGGATATCTCTCTGGGACGGGTCTCGGCGGACCTGGGCCTGCCGGAAGTGGCGGGAGAACTGAACGCGGATTATGATATGGTAGCGCTGACCGTGGACTCGCTTACGGCCGAGGGAGCGGCGCGGGCGAACATTTTCGGCGGCACGATCGATATCGCGTCTGTGGAGATAGGAAAGCCCTTTTCGTCGGTACGCGCCGTCAGGGCGGACTTCGTATTCAAGGAAATCGATCTTTCCATGCTCACGGCGGCGCTCGGTTTCGGATCAATCCGCGGAATCATGGAGGGAACCCTCTACGGACTCGAGATGTCGCAGGGGCAGCCGGCGGCGTTCACGGCCGATTTCCAGACAGTCAAGCGCAGGGGCGTGCGGCAACGGATAAACTTCGACGCCGTTGAGAATATAACCATTCTCGGGACGGGACAGGGGTTCCAGGCAGGCATGAGACGCGGGCTGGCTTCTTTTTTCGACGAGTTCGGCTACGACAGCATCGGTTTTGAATGCACACTCAGAAACGACAATTTCAGAATGAAAGGCAAGGTGATCCGCGGCGAAACGGAATACTTCGTCAAAGGCGTCACTCTCGGACCGCAGATCAACGTCATCAACAGGAGTCCGGGACAGACGGTCAGCTTCAAATCGATGCTCGAAAGAATAAATCGAATCAAGGCGAGCGAGGAGAATGAATTCGAGTAATTCGGCAACCGACCACCGCGTTGCACAAACGCAAAGGAGGACAGGATGAGAAGACCGATCTTTGTCGCAACAGTCGCCGCCCTTTTTCTGACGCTGGCCTGCGTCACGGTAAATGTCTACTTCCCGGCCGCGGAATTGCAGGACGCGGCGGACAGGATCGAGGACGAAATCCGCGGCGAGCAATCCCCTTCGGACGAATCCGATCTCACATCTTCACGGAGCATGCTCCGGCGGGTGCTGAGAGATATGTTTTTTGGAGGTGAAGCATACGCCCAGGTCGACATAAACGTTACCACGCCCAATATACGCGCGCTGATAGACTCGAGGGCAAAAAGGTTCAATTCGCTGAGGCCGCTGTTCGAAAAAGGCGTAATCGGCGAATCCAAGGACGGGCTGCTGAGCATACGCTCCCTTGATGAGCTGGGTCTCAAGGACAAGGCCGGTGCGAAAAAACTTGTAAAAGCCGAAAACGCCGACCGCGAGAAGCTCTACCTTGAAATCGCCAAGGCGAACGGCCTGACACCCGACACCGTGCCTCAGATCAAAGGGAAATTCGCCAACAGCATGCGGAAGAAGGCGGAAAAGGGCTGGTGGATACAGAAAAACAGCGGCGAGTGGGTGAAGAAAAGCTAGCTGCGCGGCATAGGCCGCATCATCCGAAATACAGCAGAAGGCGACTCACGCATGAGGCGCCTTCTCTGTGGCATATTAAAAGAAAAAACGCTGACACT
>CBDUSG010000727.1:0-2090 GCA_965369575.1 uncultured bacterium
CCTTTATCATCAATCCCATTTCAATTCTTGCTTTTCTGATAGTCTCTCCCAAGAGGTTTTCGGGCTATTTAGGGTGGAAAACACGTGGACTAATTTCCAGAGATATGGTATAAGTTCCATCATTTAGGCCCAGGTTGCTTGGGAAGTGTACTGAAAGGCTGTGCCTGCAGGATAAAGTGAAAACCCCGCATCGAATGAGCCGATGCGGGGTTTTTGCAGAACACTATCGAAGCCTGTTACAGTTTCTCTACGTTTTCTGCTTTCAGGCCCTTCGGACCTTCGACCGTCTCAAAGCGGACGCGGTCGTTTTCCGACAGAGTCTTGAAACCACTTCCATTAATTGCCTCGTGGTGTACGAATACGTCCGGGCCGTCATCCTGGGTTATAAACCCGAAGCCCTTCTGGTCGCTAAACCACTTCACGGTTCCTTCTGTCAATTGCTTTCACCTCCCTTATCAAAAATTGAGTAGTGCCCTCGAAAGGAAATAAAAAAAAGCCCGCAAGAGTTCGCAACAACTCTTACGGACCAAACCGAATTTTTCTCTAACTCGTTCTCGCTTCTAAGAGTCTTACTCTGTGATAACTGTATCACGTATGAATACCGTTGTCAAGGTATATCGCTGTGCTCAAGGAAATCGGCTTGAACAAATGATCGGCATGGCCATCTCCCATGGGCCAAAACCCATTCTGGATTTCCGGGGACAGCATACTTATTTCTTCTTCTTGCGGGGGGCGGAAGCTGGTTTTTGGTGATTGTTCAGGGACAGCGAAAGCCGCGGACGCCAACATTGCCACAAACCAGCCAGGCCGCCAACACTCTATAGTATCTCCATAGTATCTCGCCTTCATTTGCCGGCATCGTATAGCGTGTCTGCCTCTGTTGTCAAGCAGAACAGACTTAGAATCGGAGGAGGGAAGCCCGGCATAAAAAGACCTTAACTATCTGAATTGTATGAATTTATGAGACCAGCTCCCTTGACATTTCCCCCTTTACCATTATAAACTTTGATTGCCTCACCTTGAGGATAACCCCGGCGTAGGAAAAGAAGGTGTGGCAATGCAGGACCTGACCCCAAATCTCCCGGTGACATGATAGAGCCCGTATTTCCATAATGTCTAAGTGCCATATACATACCGTCATTTCTGCGTCGCGAACTCATGCAAAATATTCGCTTGGCAGCATCGCGATCTGCTGTGTTCTGGGGATACTCCTTTTATTCGTCATTTGTATAGGCTTTCTGGGGACGGAGACGGTGTTGAAATACGCGGAGCAAAATGACAAGCCATACGCGATGCTGTTTCTCCCTCATGCCGAAGGAGATTCCGAAGAAGACAAATCATCAAAGATAATTTGTCTGGGCGATTCAACATTCTTCTATCCGCCATACGAAGACGATCCTTTCAATGGCAGACCGGACGATGGGATACCGATGATTTTGGAAAAAACGCTGAGGGACAATACGCCCGGTTTTGATGTGTCGGTGTCGAGCAGGGCATTCCGCAGCGCCAACATGTATAATTACTACTGCATGTTTTATGAGGCCGAGAAGCACCATCCTGATCTGGTAGTCATCCCCATTAATTGGACAACCTTCGGAGCTTGGTGGAAATGGCTTCTAAAGGACAACTTTCCTGAACTCTGCGCCCTCGCTCCTCTCAATGACAGCCTTATAACCGAGCAGGATAACCTTATCAGGTCTGAAGGCATCTCGCTGCTAAAACAGGTGGAGCACAAAATAAGCATCTGGTCTATCTATCCACATGGAGTAAAGCATTGGGCGAAATCAGCCGTACAGTCCTTGTTCAATTATCATCCTAATGAAAACACCGAACTCCCGGACGAAATGGATCGGTTCGAAGATTGGCGCCAAAAGAATGGCATATTCGAGCTCGTAACTTTATATCCCATGGAGCTTGGGAAATCAGACGAGCCGTATCGGCACGTCCGCGCAGTCGCCAACCTTTCTTCGAAACATCGTGTAAAGGTGCTTTTTTATATCACACCGATAAATCTCGACTTCATTGCTCAGGAGGGTGCTCTTGACCAGAAAGCCTTTGAGGCCTCGAAGGAACTTATCATTGAAGCAACT
>CBDUSG010000728.1:0-2083 GCA_965369575.1 uncultured bacterium
CAAGAAGGAAAGGGCACGGCGTGCAGACAGCTTGTTCGGATTAGTGTCGTTATGGTATGCTTTTCCGAAACTGCTGATCATGATGCCCCAGCTTCGGCATTGACCTAATGGCGGAAGCATCAAGCCGCATACGGCTCTCGCAAATGAAAGCGAAATCAGGCTGGACATTATATGCTGTGGCTGCCCTTGTGGTAATTTTCGCGGCCGCATACTTCGGGCTCACCTTCGACAAAACATTAAATCTCTCCGATGAGGGGTATCTCCTCTATAACTTCAACAAGGTCGCAGGCGGCCAGCTCCCGCACCGAGATTTCTACGACAACTACGGGCCCGCAGGCTACTGGGTGGGCGGCGCGCTGTTTAAAACATTCGGCACAAGAATAATCGTGATCAGAGTGTTTCTTGTCGCGCTGAAGACTGCAATGGCGCTGTTGGTTTTTCTGATCGGCCGCAGGATGCTCACGGCATCGTTCGCAGTTATTGGTTCCATGCTGTTTACCCTCAACTGGGGCGACCCACTGATCGGTCCGGTCAACGTCCTTTATGCAGGTCATTTCAACCATTTTTTGGCGCTGCTGGGAATGTATTTCATTCTTCGATATGTCGATTCCGAAAAAAGACGGTGGCTTTTCGCCACCGGCACGTGCGTCGGGCTCAGCATGCTTTTCAAATTTCCTCCTGCGACAATCGACTTCCTCGGTTTTGCGCTCTTCCTGAGTCTGAAGGAGCACAATGAAAGTTCCACCGCTTCGACAACCACCGCGGCCACGTGCCCGCAAACGACGGTACTTCAGTTCTTAAGATCGCTGAAGCTGTTTGGAATTGCCGGTGTAGGATTGTTTTATCTCGTTTATCTGACACGCGGGAATATCACGCTGTACACTTTTTTCCTTTTCTTGTTGGCGATCTTCTGTTTCTTCGGGCAGATGATCGTTTATGAATCGAAAGCCTGGAAAGACATTCGGCAGGAAACGAGGCTCTCGCATTGGACATCCCTCAGATCAGTATACACAGAACTGGCAATCATGATGACGGCTCCAGCCGTCCTCGTTGTTGCTGTCGTTGTTCTGTATGCGGTCTCAGGCGGTTTACCGGAGCTTATCTATGACACTTTCGTGCTTCCGAGACACCTTAAGTTTCACCGTCCCATGCCGGACCAGAGAATCCTGGCGACTCTGACGGCCATTGCCGTCGGCGCAACGCTTCTCGTCGTCGGAATCGGCAAGAAACTCAAAGGCCGGAAAGAGATTGAGCGCGCGGTCTTTGCCACTGCCGTGTCTTTGGCTCCGGCTCTACTACTGATCGCCGGATTTTCGGCGGGAGTTTCTTACCGGCTTTCGCACAGGTTGGCCGATTTCGTCATTCTTCCTTCCGCGCTCCTTGTGGGGGGATATCTTTTCCTTGCGAAGCGGCAGGAACGACGGCGTGCGAGCGATGGAGCATCCGGAATATTGGGCCTGGGGCTGATATTCATTTTCGCATGCCAGAGTTCTCTCATGATATTCTTGCGCGCCGATGAGACACACGTCGTACTTAACAGCACGGTCATATTTATTCTTATTGCGTTCATACTCAAGAAACTTCATGAGGCTTTGAGGGGATTGTTGCCCGGGCGAAACGCTGTGCCTGCAACGGTCTCAGTGCTGAGTTGTCTGGCTTGTGCATTAGTTCCTTCTGTATGGGGCATGAAGATTTTCTATCTTCCGACACGTGCGCAAGGTATACACGCAGCCAAAGAAGAAGGTCAGGCCCAACCCTATTCGATACTCCGGCCCGACTCGCCCCGAGCGCGTGGGCTAAGGCTGACCATTTCGGATTCTAACACGCCGCCGCTGCATCATCCCATTTTTCTCGATATGAACGATGTCGTCAACTTCCTGAGAAAACAGACCTCGTCCCAGGATAGAATCTTTCTGATGTGCGGGGATCAGATCATCTACTTTCTGTCTGAAAGGGAGAGCGCTCTCCAAAAGGAGAACTACTTCGTTTATCTGTCGAACGTGGAACTGATTGATCGAACAGATACCGGAAGGGTGAGCGACAACGAAATACTCGCTGCGCTGGCTTCTGCGATGCCCAAGTA
>CBDUSG010000729.1:0-2076 GCA_965369575.1 uncultured bacterium
GCCTGAGAACAAGTGCACGGCGATCGGCGTCCTGACCGTGAGCCCGGCGATTTGGGCCGAGATCAGGGGAGGTGACCCGGTGGACGTCCTCGAGACTTTCCGTGCCGTCGCTCGCAAGCTTAAAAAGGCGCATGGCCGTATCGACGTGCCGTGGAGCGAGGTCAACCGGCTCCGGCGCGGCAAGGTCGACCTCGGTATCGGGGGCGGCCCGGACATCCTGCACGCGGTCTACGGCGGCGAGCTGGAAAACGGAACCATCTCCGGCAGGGCCGGCGACTGCTACATTTTGATGGTCACCTTCGACGCAAACGGAGTGACCTCTCGCAGCGTTCACCAGTTTGGCAGCGCGACCCTCGATGAGGCATCGCCCCACTACGCCGACCAGACGCAGATGTTTGTGGATCGCCGCACCAAGCCCGTTTGGATGGATGAGGCCGACATACGCGCCAACCTCGAGCGCGAATACAGGCCCGGCGAAGAATTGAGCATGTAAGACAATCTACCCAAAAGGAGCCGAAAGCGCATGAACTCCGAGAATTCCGCCGGCAAGAAGAAATTATTTTACGGCCATTACATAGTCGGCGCATGCTTCGTCATCCTGTTCTTCCTGTGGGGGATGGTGCTCAACGCGTTTCCCGTTTTTGTTGTGCCGATAACGGAGAGCATGAACTGGACACGCGGTCAGCTTTCTTTGGCGTCGCTGATGGGGGCGATAGGCTCGATCCTGCTCGCGCCGGTGGCCGGAAAACTTATCGATCGCCTGGGCGTCAGGCCCGTCATGACCGTGGGAGCGCTCGGCATCGGGCTCTCTCTTCTTGCGGGCAGCTTCGTGACGGCTCTGTGGCAGATGTTCATAGTCTTTTTCGTCATAGGATGCGGCCTCATGTGCGCCACGATCATCCCCTGCTCGTTCATCATCTCGAACTGGTACATCTCGCGCAGGGCGTCGGCCATGGCGGTCGCATTCGTGGGAACGGCCTGCGGCGGCATGGTCATGGCGCCGTTCGCGAACTGGATCATTCACAACTACAGTTGGCGGCACGCCTTCGCGGCCGCCGGCGTCGAAGTGCTGGTGATAGTCATTCCCATCATATATTTTGTGATTCACACTCGCCCGTCCGATATGGGCCTCGCGCCCTATAGGGACGCCGACGCCGAAGCGGAGGAGGATAAGGAAGTCTGGGGCGTGAGCGAGCGCGAGGCGTTCGGGATGCCGGCCTTCTGGATGATTTCAGCCGTCATGCTCATCGGCGCACTCGTGACCGGCGGTCTCGGTTATCATTTCATCGCGTTTCTGACCGACCTGGGGCACGCCGACAAGGCCGCAACCAACGCGTGGGCCGTCGTCATGGGCTTTATGATATTGGGCAAGCTGGCGACCGGCGCCTTTACCGACTGGTGGGGTTCGAAAAACATGATAATCGCCGCGTATGCCATTTTTTCCGTTGCGATCGCGATGCTTGCGTTCGCGGGGTCATACATGGTCGCCGTCGTCTTTGCGGTGTTATACGGGTTCGCGTTGGGCGCGCCGCTCATACTCAATCCCCTGCTGACGGCCGATTACTTGGGCATGAAGAATTTCGGATCGATTTTTGGCATCCTGAGCATCATGGGAACCGTCGGCGGCGCGATAGGGCCGATCATAGCGGGCTACTATTACGACGGTCATGAGACGTACCTGCCGGTTTTTTACGGATTTGCCGTCCTTATGGCGTTGGGCATTCTGTTTGCGGTCGCGATAAAGCCGACACCCCGACAGGCGGTCGCGGCCGGAGACGTCCAACCCGTCGATGCGACCGGCTGATGAGCCGGCAAGGTTCGAGACACGCCGGACAGCATCCGCCTATGCGCCGGTCGGCGGCCTGAACGGCTTTCACGCCGGCGATACCTTCGCATTCCATGGGAGCGTTTGATTCATGAACTTTTTTCGCAAACCTTTTTACGGTTTTTATGTAGTGGGCGCGTGCTTCGTCACGCTATTCATGCTGTGGGGAATGTTCATCAATTCGTTCGGCATTTTCTTGCTCCCCATTACGGAAGAGATGGGTTGGAGCCGTGAGGCGGTTTCCTTCTCGT
>CBDUSG010000730.1:0-2071 GCA_965369575.1 uncultured bacterium
AAGACACATTGGATGTCGACCTCGGCGCTCGGCTCGGTAAACGGGAAAAAACTGGGCCGAAACCGGAGCGCGGTCCGTGGCCCGTAGAATTTATGGACGAACGCCTCGAGCACGCCCTTGAGGTCGCCGAAGGTTATGTTTTCGTCCACGACGAGACCCTCGACCTGATGGAACATGGGGCTGTGCGATATGTCGTCGTCCCGGCGGAATACTTTTCCGGGCACGATTATCCTGACCGGCGGTTTGTGTTGCTGCATCGTGCGTATCTGCACCGGCGAGGTGTGCGTTCGCAGCACGACCGCCTCGTCGATAAAAAAGGTGTCCTGCATGTCTCTGGCCGGGTGGTCTTTGGGTATGTTGAGGGCCTCGAAATTGTGATATTCCGTTTCCACCTCCGGGCCTACGGCCACCTCGAAGCCGAGACCTTCGAATATTCTCTGCACTTCATTGAACACAATGGTGATCGGGTGAAGATGGCCGAGCGCGGGCCTGATGCCCGGCAGCGTGACGTCGATGCCCTGGGAGCTGAGTTCTTTTTCCCACTCTCTCTTTTCGAAGCTCTCGCGCTTTGCGTCGACGGCCTGCTGAATTTCCTCCTTCAATCGATTGGCCTGTTTTCCGAAGGCGGGCCGCTCCTCGGGCGCGAGCGAGCCCGTCTGCCGCAGCGCCGAGGTTAGAGCGCCTTTGCGGCCGAGGAATTCCACTTGTATCTGCGAGAGGGCCGCGAGGTCTTCACATTTCTCGATCCTGTCGAGCGCCTGGCCCCTGATGGTTTCCAGCTGTTCTTTCATTTTGTGTCCGGTCTTATGGCGCGAATACGGCGGTGCCGATTCGAACCATTGTCGATCCCTCTTCTATGGCGACTTCGAAATCGTTGCTCATTCCCATCGAGAGCACATCGAATTCGGCGCCCGCTATATTTTTCCGCTTCAGGCTTTCGGCCAGATCGCGCAACAGGCGAAATGACGGCCGCGCCTGCTCGGGATCGGGCAAAAGGGCGGCCATTGTCATCAGGCCCTTGATGCGCAGGTTCTTCATGGAGGCCGCCTCGCGGATGAACGATTCGGCCTCATTCGGCGCCACGCCGTATTTCTGTTCCTCGCCCGAGGTGTTGACCTCTATCAGGACCGGCAGGACGCGCTCGGCCTCGGCGCATCTTTTCTGCAAAGCTCTGGCGGTCGAAATGCTTTCGACCGATTGAACCATGTCGAAAAATTCGACGGCCTGCCCGGCCTTGCGGGACTGCAGATGCCCGATCATATGCCATCGGACCGGGCCGGCGATCTCGGGGCGCTTGGCGGCCGCCGCGTGGACCCTGTTTTCACCGATGATGCTCACCCCGCAATCAACGGCTTCTTGTATGCTGTCGGGTCCGACCGTCTTGGTGACGACGACGATCTCGATGTCGGCGGGATTTCGGCCCGCGCGCTCGGCAGCCCGCTCGATGCGCTCGCGCAGCCGCGCCAGGTTCGCCTTTACGCTCATCGCCTCTCTGCCGGTGGGGGTCCCAAGGGAAATAATCGATGGGCTCGAATTTTTTGTGCCACCATATCGAGTCCGGAAGATATTCTGCCCCGGCGCGCTCAGCCACGACGGCCCCGGAGCATGGCCGTTCAGCTATTCACCGGGGTTGCGTCCGCGGCCTCCGTCGCTCCGGTCCGTGCGTCGAGGATCGCCTTGAGCCGCTGGGCCTCACGTGGCGCGATGACGTCCGACGCGTCGTCTTCCTCGAGAAATCGCCAGGTCTCGTAGGCCTCCTGCAATTTGCCATCCTCCTCGAGCAAGCGGGCATCGCGTTTTTTCCGGAGTCGCGCCAGCGTGCGTTTTTGCGCTCTATAATCGGGATACCGGCGGTCGTAATCTTCCATGAACTCGAGGGCTCGCTCTCCCTCGCCCATTTTCTCAAGGGCGAGCGCGTACAGGCGTTCCATCCACGGATCGTGATCGTGTTTTATAGCTTCTCCCATATAGTAGGCCGATTTTTCCCAATCGCGCAGCTTGTTGAAATATATTGCGAAGCCCAGTTCGGAGTAGACTTTTGAGTTGCGCGGGTTGTTTTTGATCCCTTTTT
>CBDUSG010000731.1:0-2069 GCA_965369575.1 uncultured bacterium
GGGGACACAAAGGCACAAAGAAAATCCTGGATAAATTAAGACAGACCCCTATTTCTAAGCAGGCTTAAGTGAACTTATTGGGGTCTGACCCCAAATAGTTCACTTAACGGAAGCTAGGGGACAGTCCCCGGGGGCACGCCTTCGCGGGAATGACCCGGCGAGTCGCCGGTGACATTTGGGGGGGCACGCCTTTTCGGATAAAGAGGGTGAAGTACCTTAGTAAGCAGTTCGGGTGATCGGGGCCGCTCAGGCGCCTAAAGAAGAGAGGTACCGGCTGTATTCGCACATTTTCGCCAGTACCTTCGCCGCCCTCTCCGGCGTGGGGTAGACGATTATCCCCTTTTTGCGGAACGCCAGGATGGCCTCATTGTGGTCCCGATCCGCGCCGTACGCGTTCTCGGAGGCGAGAATGATCGGCTTCGAGTGCTGCGAGATGACGTCCATGATGAAGTTCATGCCGCGCATGTCCGAGGCCAGCATATCCTCGGCGACGCTCTCGCCGGTCTCGCCGAGGCCGGGCACGCTCCTGAAAACCGTAGCCACGCTGGCGCCGTAGCCGAACCCGAGCGCGATCACGGCGTCCAGCGCCGGAGACTCCGCCAGCGCCTCGACCGTCTTGAAAAACGCGCCCCGGCTGACCCCGCCGACGAGATCGACCGGGTTCTGCCTGTTCCACCACGGCGGCAGCCGCTTATCGAGGGCCTCGAGTGTCTCGCTCGGCAGCGGCTCCACGTCGAGCCCCGCGGCGACACAGGCGTCGGCCGTCAGAACGCCCCATCCACCGCCGTTGGCGGCAATCCCGACGCGGCCGCCGCGCGGCAGCGGCTGTGCCACGAACGCTGTGGCCAGGTCGAACATCTCGTCGATGCAGTCGGCCCGGATGATGCCGCGCTGCCTGCAAAGCCCGTCGAAGACGCCGTCCGAGCCCGCGAGCGCGCCCGTGTGCGATTTTGCGGCCCTCGCGCCGACGGCCGTGCGCCCGGCCTTTATCAGGATCAGTGGTTTCCTGCGCGTGAGCCTTCCGGCCGCCTCGAAAAAGCGCCTTCCGTCCGCGACGCCCTCGATGTAACCCACGACGACCTTCGTCTGCTCGTCTTCGGCGAAGTAATCGAGATAATCGGCGCTCCCCAGGACGGACTCGTTGCCCGTGCTGACGAAACGGCTGACGCCGATGTCGTGCTTCTCGCACACGCGCTGTATCGAGCCTCCGATGTTGCCGCTCTGCGAGAAGATCGCGATGTGTCCGGGCGGCGGGAAGTTCGGCTGCATCGTGCAATAAAGACTCATCGGCTCGGTACTCGTGATGCCCGCGCAGTTGGGGCCGACCACGGCCATGCCGGTCTCGACCGCCGCCTCACACAGCGACCGCTCCAAAAACTCGCCGCGCTCGCCCAGCTCGCCGAAGCCCGCCGTGACCACGACGCAGGCGGGCACGCCTTTTTTGCCGCATTCGCGAACGGCCTCGACGGCCGCCTCGGGCGGAATCAGGATGAAAGCAAGGTCGACCTCGCCCGGCACGTCGAGAATGCCGGGATAGACCTTCATGCCCAAAAGCTCGCCGCCGCCCGGATTTATCGGGTAGCATTTCCCTTTGTAGCCGCCGTGAACAAGGTGGAGCGTGAAATTGAATCCCCACTTGGACAGGTTCTTCGACGCCCCGATTATGGCCACCGAGCGGGGCTTGAAGAGCGCGTCCAGCCTCTTGTCTCGAGACATTGTCTGTCCTCGTCTATCCTCGTCTATCCTTTGGGGCTCCCGACATGGAACCGAGTAATGGAGCCGTCAGGCTGGGATTGTAGTCGATTTCCGCCGGCTTTTCAAGCGTGGGGGGCGGCGAGTCGCCGCTGACAGGAGATACTTCGTATCTCTTTCCTGAAGGGCATTGATGGCTGGTTCCATCTATGTACGAGTAAACGCACCTGGCATAAGTCTGTAAAAAAAAGTTGTTCTGTCGCGGGCATTACTGATTCATTTCCCGTGAGAACCTGTCCAGTGCGACTCAAACATGGCCGAAGAGAGATGCGAAGCATCTCACGGAGGGGTGTGGGGGGCGCCTCGCCCCCCACAGG
>CBDUSG010000732.1:0-2060 GCA_965369575.1 uncultured bacterium
GCGCACTCCCGACGAGCGGACCGGCGGCGCCTTGTAAACGGGCAGTCGACGCGGCTCGGGCGGCGTTATGTCATCGTCCCCGGCTCGGGCCTGAGACTTCTTTTTGGGTGAAACCATTTTGTCCTGGTCGCGCGCCCTCAGCCATTCCGGCTGATAAACGCCCTGCATGGTGACGCCTATGGTCTTTTTGCCTTTGAGGATGTCCCTGAGCTCCTCCATGTTGCACCATCTGCCTTCGGGCTCTTTCCTTAAACACTTCAGCACGACCGTGTTCATCCAGTCCGAAACGCCCTTGATCGGCTTCGGAATCACGTGCAGATGGCAGTGGCGCACGTCGTCGCCGATAAACGGTGGAGCCCCGGAAAGCATTTCGTACATCGTAATCCCGAGCGAATACATATCCGCCCGCCCGTCGAGCCCGATATCTGCGATCTGTTCGGGGCTCATGTACACGGGAGTGCCGCCGCCGAGACTCACCTGGCTGCTCGACGTCTCTCTGAAGTGCGCGACTCCGAAGTCGGCCAGCTTGACGCGCCCGCTCCGGGTAATAAGAATGTTGCTGGGCTTGATGTCGCGATGTACTATGCCCTCGTCATGAGCATACCTGAGTCCTTCACAGACCTCCGAGACGAGATTCTTCACCTCCTGCTCCGAAAAGCAGCGCTTGGGCTTGCGCGACGCGATCGACGCAAGGGATTCGCCGTCTACGTATTCCATCAGCAGATATTTCGCCTCGGGTCTGTCCTCGAAATTATAAAGGCGGAGGATATTGGGATGCGCCAATCTCATTGCGGCCTTCGCCTCGCGCTTGAGACTGGCGACGGCGGCGAAGTCGTTGACGAAGCGGTCGAGCAGGAACTTGATGGCAACCTCCATGCCGAGCTGCTGGTCGAAGGCGCGATAGACGACGCCCATGCCGCCGCGCCCCAGCATTTCCTTCAGCTCGTAACGCCCGCCCAGGATGCTGCTGAGCTGCTCCTGCGTGACGGATTCGTCTATCTTCGGCGGAGTCGCGGCGGGGATCGTGGAGATATCTCCAACGGCCCTGTCGCGGCCGGAGATGTGTAAAACGCTCTGCCCGCAGCGATCGCAGAAGTTTGCGTCGTTCCTGTTTTTCCTGCCGCACTTATCGCAAGTCATTGTCCCTGCCGCTCTGATGCCGTGCGAGGCGGATGCTCCGGGTCTACATAACCGGTGAGGAAGCGCCTCAGCATCTCAATTGTAAGCACGGTCGCCCGTGTCTGATTTATCCCGTCGGTCCCTGCAAAACGGAACTCCCAGCAGGCGTCGCCGTCGGCCGAATCGACCGCTATGCAGGTCTTGCCCGAACCCCGTTCCTCGGGCGCCAGATGCTCGGAACCGGGCGCTATCCCGACCGTGGCCGCGGCGATATCCACGCCCGACCGCTCGCGCACGGCCCTCGCCAATGCGACGGAAAGCGCCAAAAGGTTACGTTTTTCGTCGCGCCATGACGCCTCATCGATGCCCGCCAGACGGCGGAGCGAGCCCTCGCTTCGGGCCACAAAGGCCTCCTCCAGGGCGGGACAACCTATCGAAACGAACCTCTGGGCGACGCCCCCGCCGCTGTGGGTTTCCAGCAGCGCAAGGGTCTTTCCGTCCACCTTAAGTAGCTGACAGACAACACTTTCCAGCGTATCATCGTCGGCGCCGAAAACGAGTTCGCCGAGCCTGCGGCGAACTTCCGCCTCCATTTCTGCGATTTTCGCCTTCGCCTCGTCGACGGTCTCGGCCTTGGCCGTTATTCGGAGCAAAATCTGTGCCGGTTCCGCCAGGATTCCGACGGTTGGGTTCGTAGAGCCCCGGATGAGGTCGCCGACGACGGCGTCGACCCGGCTCTCACCCTTGCCGCATATCTTCAAAACCCGCGAGCGAATGTTCATCTCGCCCAGCGAATACTTCTCGCGCAGATACGGCAGCACGAAGTTCTCGGTCAGATATTTAAGCTCGCGCGGAACGCCCGGAAGCGCTATCAGCGATTTGCCGTCCCTCTCGGCCACGAAGCCCGGCGCAGTGCCGACCGGGTTCTCGATCGGGATCGA
>CBDUSG010000733.1:0-2058 GCA_965369575.1 uncultured bacterium
GGTAGCCGCAGCGCCCGAGCCATTGTCGCTTCCGCGAAGCACGCCGGACTCGTCAATGTAGAACGTGCGGTTTCCAGTCTGGTTATAGGCCAGCGGGAATGCAGTAGCCCACCACATGATCTCGTCGGAGTTGGTGACGCCCAGAGTGGTAGCCGTGAAGCTGAAACCCGACTTCTGACCCTGACCCAGAATCTCGTCTATGTAAGGCGGAGTCTGGCTCGACAACATTGCGAGACTTCCGAACTCCCCCGTGCCGTCCGTGTCAACGTCCGTGTTGTTGGACGACTGGAAAGTGGCCTGCGCGCTTGAAAGGGTCCTCATCGCGCCTATGGCCGAGGACTCGTTCGAAGCCAGGCGAGCCCTGAGCAGGTTGGGTATCGCGATCGCGGCGATAATGGCTATGATCGCCACAACGATCATCAACTCAATCAGTGTAAAACCCTTGTTGTTCCGCATGGTTGAAACCTCCTTCTTCGTTGAATCGTCGATTAAACCTCGTTAAACACGTTTCGAAATTTGCTTGCTCCTCGATTCTCCTTCCGTCGCTATCGCCTCACCTCCCGTGAAAAGTTTGATTTTTGTTTTCAGGGAGTGTAGGGCAAGTAGTATGCCAAAGTGCTACAGGCGCCTTCCGGGCCAAGAGCCTGCATCCAAAAAAGGCTTGTAAAATAAGGGGGTTTTGCGGCTGCACACCGGATTATTTCCGTCGGGTCGTCCGCGTTTTCCTGCATTTTGAGGCTGTCGCACCCCGTTGATTTCTGACAAAAAACGTCGCCAAACGCCGTTCCGCGGCAGTGACCCCCGCGTCTCGTCGGCGCCTGCAAGAACGTCTGTCGGGCCCGGAAAAAGATACCATCGAGCCGTCGGGACACGAGTAATATCCGGGGTCGGATACCGAAATGAAATTAAGGAGAGTAGTGTCGTGTCAACCATATATTGTCGGCCTCAGAGTCCTGTAAGATATGTCGGCGGCGGCCAGTGGCCCTGTGGGGGGCGAGGCGCCCCCCACACCCCTCCGTGAGATGCTTCGCATCTCCTCCGTCGGCGGGGGCAGAGTCCCCCATTCACGGTTACTTCGTATCCTTGCGTCGCCTATGTGGCAGCAGCATGGGACAGGTTCTTGCTGACACTGAATCAGTATGGCCGCTTGTGAAACAACTTCTTTTCCACAGACCGGTGCGAGGCGCGGCCACGTGTACATAAACGGATTAAGCCGTCAATACCCATCAGGAAAGAGATGCGAAGCATCTCATGTCCGCGGCCACTGGCCGCTCTCATGTCGGCGGCGACTCGCCGCCGCCTTCGAGAACGGACTCGAGCAGAGACGAGATGCGAGGATCGTCCGAGGCCAGATCGTAAACCCTCTGATAATTTAGCTTTAAGGCTCTGTCAAGGCTTTCGGCGGCCCCCGACCTATCGCCTTCCAGCGCTTCCAGGCAGGCGATATTGTACCAGTTTTCGGCGTTGGCGGGCTCAAGCTCGACGGCCCTTTCCAGCGCCTTTCGGGCGCTTTCCATATCATCCATCCGCAGGAATGTGACTCCGAGCGAAGATAAAGTCTCGGACGCCTCCGGCCTTAGCCCGAGGGCCTTGCGAAACATCGTGACCGCGCGCCCATTTTTCCCGACTGCGCCGTAACAGAGCCCGAGATTGTGGTAATCCTCGAAGCTCGGAGGATCGGATTCGGCCGCCCTGAGGAAATATGGAATAGCCTTCTCGGGCTGCCCCCTGTCGAGCAGGACCTGACCGACGTTGTGATTCGACGTGGCATCGTCGGGCCTGGCGCGAAACGCCTTCTGAAACCTCTCGAAAGCGCCGTCGAGGTCCCCTCGCTGGGCGAGCAGGGTGCCCGTATTGTTGAGCGCGCGCGTATCTGTCGGGTACAGCGTCAGAGAATCCTCGTAGAATCGTTCGGCGGCGCCGAGATCGTTGTGCCGCTGGCTGTAAACACCGAAGTTGAACATATGGTTTCCATAAACTCTCCCGGCGGCAAGGTCGTGCCCTATCCGCTCGGCAATCTCGCCGCTTCGAGGTTCCCGCCCCAACTCTTGCTGGAGG
>CBDUSG010000734.1:0-2046 GCA_965369575.1 uncultured bacterium
TTTCAATATTTGCCGTGGGCAAAGCTCAAAGGGTGCGCCGGTGTTGTCCACCAGATCACAGACTATCGAAGCCGTTACGCGGTCACTCCAGGGCACCAGCCCGGCGGTGCCAAAATCCGGCTCCAGCATCACATCCACTTCGAGAGCCGTGATGGTCTCGTTGGTGATAAAATCACAATCGACAGTCATGCCGAAAAGCGATTCCGGCAGGCGCAGACCGTCCGACCCCAACGCCTTGACGAATTTCTCAACGGGCATGACCTTGCCCCGGCCAATGCCGGCCAAATCATGCACTACGGTTTCAACATCCTGAACGTTGTTGTCGTTCAGCCATTGCTCGATTTTCCTATGCGCATCATTTTTCGGCATGGCTCACCATATTTGTGATCACAATATGAGGTAGCTTATTTCCTGTCCAGACTTCACAAAAAAGGCGTCGCGCGGCCTGTGCTATACGCTGCCTCTCTCGCTCGCATTTTCCTGCCGCAGGTAGGAAAGCCAGTTCGACAGTTCCAGCAAGCGATAACGAGGGTCCAGCACATCCCCGTCCAGACAATATGCCTTGCGCAGTCCTTGCCCGTCCTCTTCGCGATGCGCCTCCGCCAAGTCGTTGGCCCACCTCTCGACATCAGCATCATCCTTGCAAATGCCTTCGTCAATCAACGTCTTGCTATACTTTCGAATGAGACCGGAAATATATTCGAGGTCAAACTCGGGATGGTATTGTACGCCCCAAAACACAGAATTCCCGTGCCTTATCTCGACGGCCTGGACCTCGCTTATGTCATTACCTGACAAAACCGTGGCGCCGGCAGGAAGGCGGACCACATGGTCGAGATGAATAGTGACAGCGTCAAATGATGAAGGTTTCCCCTTATACATCGGATGAGAAAGTCCTTCGCCGGTGATCCGGATATCGTGGGAAATTCCGATTTCGCGGCCCTTTTCATTCGCGGCGACCTCGCCTCCCGCAGCAACAGAGGCGACTTGTAATCCCCAACAGCTTCCGAAGATTCGGGTTTCTTGCCCAAGACAAAGCTTCATAAATTCGATCTGACGATCGATGGCCGGGCTCCGGTCATAAATGTTGAGCGCCGAGCCGGTCCAGACGATGCCGTCAAATTCGGTCAATTCCGCTGACTGCGGCAGGACCGCGCTGTCATCAGCCGGATAAACAATCGAGCAGTTCAAGTCGCTCGCCAGCGAGAGCAGGGTTTTCTCATAGAGATCACTCTGCACCAAGGAGCCGGAACTTACTGCCTTATCTCGCGACTCTTTGACATTGCCCTCAACAATCAATATTTTCAGCATCAGGGGAATCTCGGGTATAAGGCCACGTTCGCCATCCGTAATGTGATCACATCTTCTGCCCGCATTTTTTGATGAAAGCAAGAGGACCGGGCGATCTCGTTCATATCCGATCCCCCGAATTCGGGCTTTGGAAAGGCACAAGTAGGGAATTTAATATTGGCGCCCAGAAACTCAAGCATAAGTGACGAAAGTCCCGAACGGAAGATAACCTATGAAGAGACCTACAAGTCTCTTTATCACGCGATAATCTCGGGCCATTTCGAGCCGGGCAAGGTGCTTACTATCCGCGGACTGGCGAAAGAACTGGGTTGCAGCGCCATGCCGGTGCGAGAATCGGTGCGCCGCCTTGTGGCGCTCGGGGCCCTTGAGATGCGGAGCACGCGAAGGATATCGGTTGCCCGCATGACCGAGGAGCGCTTTCAGGAGATCCTGTTCGCACGTAGCCTGCTGGAGCCCGAGATTTCTGCTCGCGCCCTTCCAAAAGTCGACAAAGCCCTGATCCGGGAGCTTCAGCGCGTTGACGGTGAACTCGAAGATGCAATCGATAAAGGCGATCCGGATATGTACAGCCAGAAGAATTTCAAGTTTCATTTCACACTCTATCGCGCCGCAGAGTGTCCGATTCTTCTTCGATTGATTGAGAGCGTCTGGCTTCAGTTCGGGCCATTTATGCGTATGGTTACCGGCCGTCTGGGCACATCCTATCTGGTCGACCAGCACCATGTTGCAATCGAG
>CBDUSG010000735.1:0-2039 GCA_965369575.1 uncultured bacterium
TTTCTTCTTGTAGTCGCATCCAGCGCGCGTTAATTCGATCAATTATTCTTGGGAGCATGTTTAGTCGAGTGGATATGTGCCCTCCCAATTCATAAATATTTTTCTCTGGCTTGGGAGCGTTCTTTGCTTCAGACCACTTCCTCACAGCGGTCCATATAGGAAGAACCCACGGATCAGAACCTCTTTCGTTAAAATGCAGCCATTTTTTGACCATCATCCACCTCAATAGATTGATGATACCTGCTGCCCTTCGTCAGGATAGAGATACGAAGTATCTCATGTCCCCGGCGACTCGCCGCTCACCGGCCACTGGCCGGGTCGTCGTCAGGTGGTTTCTTTTTGCTGAATAGCTTGTCGATCAGCTTGTCGACGTTAACGCCGACTCCATAGAAGTTTGGTTGTAGCAGAAGGATCTTGTTTGCTTTTTTCTTCAAGCTTTCCTGGTCATCGGAGTCGGCCTTGAGCTTTCTCAAAATCTGCAGCATTTCTTCTTCCGTTCTTCTTCCGACAGAAACGGACCCCAACAACTTCTTTACGCCATATTCCATGTCGGAGCCGTCCGGCATATATTGCTCGACGCGCCTTTCTTCCAACCTGACCAAATGGGCATAACTGACAGTGACCTCGGGGTTGTCAGGCATCGGCACTCTTTCGACGGCCGCCAATTTCTCGAAGCTGCTGTTGATGGAGAGAAAGGCCGCGCGGATGACGGCAAAATAATCTCTCTTCTGCCCGCCGTCAACGTAAATGTATATCTTCTTGGCCGTCTCATCGGCCTTTATCACGGCCGTCGAGGAAAAGGCATGGTCTTCGAGAACGACCCCCGTTCTCCAGCGCAGGTCATCCTTTATGTCCTTATGCATTCTTACGATGAATCGCGGCATCACGGATTTCGGGAGAAAATCATACTCGATGAGAAATTTCAGCGAATTCTCATAGTCAAAATCAAATGCGGGCTCCTGAACTTCCAGCAGGTCCGGGATGAGCGCCGTTTCTGCGTCGATTTCATAGCAGAGTTCGAATTTCATCATCAGGTCGATGATATATGCGTACTTGTCCTGTGGATACTCGTAGTGTGCTCTCTTCTTCTTTTTCAGTATTTCATCCAACGAATGTAAGCCCAAGACTCCGTGAGCCTTCGCCAGTTGTTCCGAATTTATGATCCTGTACACGGCCTGCGTGACCCATTTGGGCTCGAGCACCTGTGTTTCCCTCAACCTCAGCTCCCTGAAATGCAATATCACACCCAGATCGTTGAGAAAATCAACCAGCGTGTCCTGTCCGGATTCCTCGACGATGGCTTCCTCCGAGCATATCGCCCGAAAATTTTCGTAGGAGATAAAATGCTCTTTCATATTCTCGAGACGCGTTTTCACGTTAAACCAGCTCTCGCCCCAGGCAGTCTCCAATATCTCTACGTCCAACAGCGCCTCGCTCAGCGCCCGCGCAAACTCATCGATACCCGTCCCTTTAGCGCATGAGGCGCGGTAGAAACCTCTGATGCCTTTATACTTGTCCCGCAGGAATCTGCGATTGACGTCGAACCCGGGATTCTCATCCATCTTGTTGAGAACTACCAGAATGGGCGAATCCCCGCCAAAACTTTCGATGTGCTTGAGCCAGTACTCAACCTTCTCGTCCTTCCTCCCATCCAAAACCAGAATGTACAGACTCCGCTTGGACAGGAAGAACTGATGAGTGGCGTGCATGATCTCCTGACCGCCGAAATCCCAAAAATGCACGTTTATATCTTTATCTCCAACCCGGGCGGTCCAGTCATGAATGTTGATGCCATGCGTCTTAGGCTCACTTTTGCTGAATTTTTCTCCCCGAATCCGCTTCACCAGCGATGTTTTACCCGCGCCGCCATCCCCTACCAGCAACACTTTTACCTCATTCAGGGGCCGCCTTTCGCCCTCCAACGACTTGAAGTACTCTTTGATCGCCTCTATCCCTTGCTCTGCGATTTCGGGAGGCGGCTCTTTGAGTGGATTGCCTCCGAGATATAGATTTTGCAGATCAGTCAATCGTCCGATTTC
>CBDUSG010000736.1:0-2036 GCA_965369575.1 uncultured bacterium
TGTCGATCTTTCGGCTGAATCCATAGAATGACGAGTTGACCAGCTTCAGAACCTTTGATGTGAGCACTTGATCTTGCTTTATGATCCTCTCGACATCGTTCGTTGTCGCGCTTGGAAGTTCCAACATGGAAACGACCTTGGTGACAATGGTCGGCAGTGTTGCCAGGTCATGGATCTGGTCGACAATTTCCTTTGATTTCTTCTGTCTTAGCGCTTGCATCTAATTCCACCTCCCGGATTCCCCGGTTTCTCCATAACCCAGCTTTAAGTGGTTCGTTTCCTGCGATCGGCCGACCGACACGGCAATTTCGCCAACCATCTTCATCTCTCCCCAAGTTCTGGAATGATTATATTTCCATTCTCATCTCTGGTGACATCTGTGATGCCGGGATGATTTCTTTCTAACTGCCCACGTGTATCTTGCTGCTGCCTCGTCTCTTCCAGAAGGCTCCTGTTTCCTTCTTCAAGTCCGGCCTGCTTCAGGGCCTCAAGGATCAGCACTCTCAATTCCTCCGGGTTCCAAGGCTTGGTCAGGAAGCGATAAACTTCCCCTTCATTGACAGCTTTCATCGCCGTTTCGAGCTGCGTGTTACCCGTCAGCATGATGCGAATAATATCCGGGTAACGGTCCCTTATTGTCTTGAGGAATTCCACCCCGGACATTCCGGGCATCTTTTCATCAGACAATACGAGATCCACGGGATATTTTTTTAAAAGGGAAAGTGCTTTGCGGGGGCATTCAGCCGTATACACGCTAATAGGGTCGCAGTTGAAGAGCCGATACAGTGCGCCTAAAACATGTTGCTCGTCATCCACGATGAGAATAACTGGCTGTCTGGGCATTTGTTTCATCTCCTCGACCGCGAGTTCCGTGCGGCTGCTTTGGCTTTCTTGGGACTATAGATATAAAAATAATCCTGAACCAGTCCGCGTTCGACATAGTAGCGGATTTTCTGAAGATACGATGGTTTTATCTTCTCGTCGCGGGCGATCAACAGCATGTTGCTGTCGGTAACGATATCGCGGGCGATTACCATGCTCTCTTTCAGGGCGCCGGCAGATATTCTTATCACGTCCTTGCCCGCTTTTTTTGTCTGCAATCCCTTGAGGAAAGTAAGAAGTTTCTCCAGCACGTCCGGGTCAAGCCTGGTTGCTGCGAGTTTCTGCAGAGAGGAGCAAACAACATCTTCGGTATATGTTTTGTTGGCATTTCGCCGAAAACGAAGGCCGTCGTAAGTATCCACGACCGCAATAATGCGGGAGCCGAGCGGGATTTCCTCTTCTTTCAACCGATCGGGCACGCCTGTCCCATCATAATTCTCGTGGTGGTGGCGAATCATTTCGGCGGCTCTCTCGAGGCCGTTAATCCCAAGAAGGCTCATCTGGCCCATGACGGCGTGTTGTTCCTGAACCTCTTGGTTGCCTTTATCGTAGAGGCTGGTGTTTGAAGCGGTCAGGACATTGTCCTTGAGACCGATCTTTCCCAGGTCATGCAACAACGCAGCTACTTCGATATCGAAGATATCGCCATCAGAGAGCCGGTATATCTTGGCGAGCTCTTTGGAGGCGGCCGCAACCCGCTTCGAGTGTCCCCCGATGTATTCGTCCCTCATCTCCACCAATCCCGCAAACACTTTTGTGGTATCGATGAAATTCTTCTTGAGCTGTTCGTTTAGCTCTTCCAGTCGAACGTTGTTTTGAAGGACCTCCCGGGTTTTTTCCTCGACCTTTTCCTGAAGGTTCTCATTTAGATATTTCAATTCCTCGTTTTGCTCACGTACGATATTGGTGAGCTTCCGATTTCTCTGCATGAGATCATACTGCTCAAGCGCCCTTTTCACGGTAAGCTTGCACTGCTCGTCATCCCACGGTTTTTCGACATATTTGTAGACTGCCCCGCTGTTTATAGCCCCTACGGCGGCCTTGATATCAGTGTACCCTGTCAGGAGAATCCCGATTGTATCCGCCGAGATTTCCTTGATGCGACTGAGAAGCTCCACACCTTGCATTCCCGGCATTCTCTGGTCCGAGATAAC
>CBDUSG010000737.1:0-2031 GCA_965369575.1 uncultured bacterium
CCCCTTGCCGCCGCGCACGACGATGGGATTGGGGCCGGGAACCTGAATAAACCGGCTCGGCTCGAGAAACTCATTCCTTGCCGCTGCCGACTTGTCCGTGTCCGCGGGTTCCGCCTTGGCAGAGGGAATTGGGCCGCCTTCGACTTCTCCGGCGATGGAGATCCAAGCTACGGCGAGCGCTGCCATTGCCAACATCAACCATAGGGAACGACTTCTTCGATTCTTCAGTGCGTAACTCATAAGAGGCCTCCTTTGGGGTAAGTGAAATCGATTTGTGTTTCGGTCAGCTCCGCCGCAGGATGGGCTTCTGATCCGGGGGAGCAGGCATGAACATGTCCTCGTGAGTCAGGCCCAACTCCTTGGCCATCCTCACACTGTAGTCGAGCTTCCCGACATTTTCGTCATGAGCGTTGGAGCCAAATGAAAATCTTAAGCGGGCCTCTTTGGCCATGTGCAGGAAGGTCAGGCTCGGGATTTTGTAGCGGGAATTAATTTCGATAGCGACCTGGAATTTCGCCGCCGCGTCGATCACCTTCCTCATGCGTTGCTCGGTCCAGAGCGCGTCGTAGTCGCCGGCAATCTGCTCAGGAAGGAACGTGGGGTTCGCCATAATATCGATCGGCTCCTTACTGATGACGCGAACGTTGAAATCCACATAACGCTCCATGAAATCTTGCGCATCGGTGACCTTGGCGGCTGAAGTCCACAACTGCACCCATTGCACATCCTTTTCGGGCCCGTCCTTTTCGGGAAAGACGAGCGCATCGGCCAGGACGAAATCCAACTGCACCACGACTTCCTTCGAGAAACATCTCATCCAGTCGTGCCCTTCCGCCTGCATGCCTTTGTAGACGGGGAGTCCCTCCAAGCGGGCGATATATTGTTTTATCTCTTCGTCGTTCTTCATTCCTTGGCGGCACCCGCCGTGTTCGGCGAGGCCGAGCATGACGCCACGTTCCCCGGCAAGCTCCAAGGCCCGATCCATCGTCATTTCCCCTTCCACATGAGCGTGGAAATCGATCAGCGGAAAATCCAGATCACTTCCAGCAGCCTGATCTTCGGGTGCATTCGCGATCCGGCACGATGCCGCTCCCAGTGCCCCCGTTGCCGCCAGGACCCTCAGAAATTTCCGGCGTGCAATATCAGCTTTCATTTCCGGTCAACCTTCCTTTCAAATCAACAATCCGCCAAGCAGATTCGGCCTATCCTCCCAGTGTCGCCGTTACCTTGACATCGGAGACGCTTTGCGACCGGTCCGGATTTTCGACGATGATTTTAATAAACTGAACCTTCGGCTCAATCTCTACCGTTTTTCTCGAGGTTTGGCCGGGCTGCAAGGCGTGATCGAAGGAGTACAAGTCCGTTGTGTCGAAGTTCATGCCGTCGGCGCTCGACCTCACATGCAAGCGAAGAGGGGTTTTCGAATTCCTCCCGTAGCCGCACTCCAATGTCAAGGCCAGTCGGGTGATATTTCCCACGCTGAGCCGGGGCGAATCCGCCAGGGAGGTCGTCTTGCCCGCTTTGAGGGAATCGAGATTTAAAACCGGCATTCGAAGACTGAACGGTCTTTGGGTCGCAAGCACCTGAACGCCGATGTCTTCGTATTCGTTTTTGTCGGGGGAAATATAGCGTACGGTGTTGAACAGATAATAGAAGGGCGACTCCCAGAGGGTATGGATTTCGGCAAATGCCGAAACACCCGGTTCGTTTTCCCTCGGGGCGACGGGATTGCCCGGGTATTTTGTGAAATTAAATCCATCGTAGCTGTACGCATAACCGATGCTTTCGAGCTTCTCCCACTTCGTGCCGCTGTAGAACATGATGTTGCTCTGAATAAACTGGCTACAGACCCAAGAGAATACATAAAGCGCGAAAAAATCAACATGAGTCTGGCTAAGATACAGTCAGACAGAATGGGTATCAATGATGCCTGGGGTCAGCCATTTGCCGGACGCGTCTATCTCCGACGCTCCCGCGGGCAAAGCAAGACCCTGGCCAAACTCGGCAATATTCCCATCGCGGACCATGAGG
>CBDUSG010000738.1:0-2003 GCA_965369575.1 uncultured bacterium
TCATCTATTCCGTTGCCCGGTGTTTCCCCCGGATTGATCCACATGTTGGCCGAAAGATCGGGATGCGTATAATCTACGCCTGTGTCTATCACGGCAACCACTATGCTCGAGCTTCCGGTTGTGATGTCCCATGCCTCCGGGGCGTCAATGTCCGCGTCGGCCGTGCCGCCGGTCTGTCCGGTGTTGTGCAACCCCCACAATTCGGAGAATCTCGAGTCGTTGGGCAAGACGTCGATCGAAAGCTTGTAGTTCGGCTCGGCGTATTGGACCTCGGGCCGCCGACGGAGCAGCTTTATCGCCTGTTTGACCGAAAGGCCGGATTCGTCGATTCCGAGGCGATATACGCCGACTTCGGAATACTGTTTCAGCGTTTTCAACCCCACCCGATCCTGCGCCTTCGCTATTGCTGCCGAGCTGACGCCCGGGCGGAACTTCACGAGGACCTCTCCCGGTTTGAACTCAGGCCTTTCCGAGCCCCCTTTTATCAAAGAGATGCCGTTCTGGTCGGCCGCCACCGTAACGCAGAGAGCGAAGCAGAGCGCCAACGCTATCGCCACAGCTTGAACGCTTTGGGATGTCTTCATCTTGCATTCCCTCCGAATCTTGCATTCCCTCCGGATCTTGTATTCCCTCCGAATCTTGCATTCCCTCCGGTTTTGACGTCGTACGGCATGCCCGCGCGGCCAAAATGAGGCCTCCGATTCAACAGGGGGCTGGACGCCGGGATGTTTCGAAAAACCATTCCATTACCTGATAGTAGAGTGGACGTGCGCGGGGACAAGGTTAATTTATAGAGTATTATACCATTATAAAAGGTTGCCCGTCAAGGCGACAATCCATTTATAACCCTTATTCTCGAAGCAACCCGCGTCACTTGAGCACTTCGGCGACCGAGACCTCATAGATATAAGAATGATACTCAGGGCGACCTATCAGCGCGGCAAAAAGGCTGGCTTTCCATAAGTCAGTGTAAACAATGGTGTTAGGGTCGCGAAACCCCAGGCATGCAGGCGCGCACTGGCCCTCTTTACCGATCAGGCGAACCTCTCCTTTCAGATTGCCCGAAAGATCGAGCGCAACTATCCGGCCGCCCCTGTTGTCGCAGACGAAAAGCAGTTCTCGCGCGGCGTCGCAGGCCAGCCCATCGGCCCAGCCGCCGATATCGGCGAAAACCTCTGATTCCTCGTTGGCAAGGTCGATTCGGGAAACGCGCCCCTTTGTCGTCTCGGCGACATAGAGGAATTTCTTCTCGGGTCCCAGCGCCAGGCCGTTCGCATATGAGAATTTTCCCAGCAGATTCTTTTCGGGGTCGACGGCGGTCCCCACCCTCGATTCGTCGCTCATATCGAACCTGTAGACGCCGCCCGAGAACGGGCTGGAATCGGATACGTACATAGTCTCGGTTTCGTCGTCGATCAGTATGAAGTTCGCCGAATTGATCCCGTTGCGGTAGAGCGACGGCGTACCGGCGTCCGGCTTTCCGGGACCGACCACCTTCAAAACCGCGCCGCCGAGCGCCTTGAGCGTGGCCGCGTATATGTCGCCGTTCCTGTCCATGGCCAGTCCGACGGCGCCGATTCGTTTCTCTCGGTGGCCGGGCAGATCGTTCAGGTTGGCAAACTCCTCGACCTCGCCGCCCGGGCCGACACGCCTGATCCTGCCGTCGTGCTCGCCCACGTATGCGCTGCCGTCGGGCGTCAGCACCAATCCCTCGGGTCCGTACAGCGGGGTGGTGTTCAGCGCTCGGACCGAAACGTCAATATCCTCCGCCGCCTCCGACGGCGAAAGCGCCGATGCCAGCGCAAGGCAGGCGATGACGAAGATCAGGGCTTTTCTCATTTTCTTCCCCTTCTGAATCAAGAGCAGACGGGTTGGGCCGCACAGTTTCCCTATGTCCGGATACTAGTGTCGTGACAACCGTATATTGTCGGTCTCAGAGCCCCGCAAATTGTCCAAGGCAAGGCGCAGCCACGCAGGAATATTGAGCATATTTCAAGTGGCTG
>CBDUSG010000739.1:0-2001 GCA_965369575.1 uncultured bacterium
GGTTCCCGACGCACAGCGAATCTGCATCTATGAGAATTTCCAGCGAGGCATCAGGGCTTCCCTTCGGTTTGCCACGCGCCGGGCGCGAAGTTCCGGAGCCGGTATCGCCGTCGTCTTTGGCGAATGCGCTCGCAATTTCGTTCAGGTCAAGTGTATCGGCATGGAATTCACCTGTAATTTGCGGACTGCTAAAATCCACGATCTCGGCGGCGGCGGTGCATTCTGAACCGGCGAACGAAAACGATACAACTTCGAGACGTGCTTTGTTTTTTTCAAACTCGATGCTCGCCATTTCGATATCCACCGGAACATTAAGCTCAGGCGCGGTGAGGAGCGCACGCTCAACCGTCGCATTGCCCTGGTACTTTATCTGCGGCTCCTCACGCGAGCGCTGCCATGCCTGTCCCTCGAACGAGAGCGTTCCTTCTTCGAATCGAACCGACGGCAGCCGGTCCAGGGCTTCCATTGGAAAATCCTCCGCGCGGACCGACGCCTGCGCCCACGATTTTGCGCCGGGCCCGACCCTCGCATTGCCGCTGAGGCTAACATCTCCGAGGGCGATCTCGAAACCGTCCACGACGAGTTCACGGGAAGCCGAGTAGTGTGCGGCGGCCTTGAGCGAGCCGGGCGCACCCGCATGCTTGCGCATCAACATGGGAACCGTGAAAGCGGCATCGGTCAGATCGAAATCTGTCTCCAGTTCCGCCCCTTTCATTGAGGCCGTCAATTCGACTCCGACTTTTGCCTCGCCACCTGGTTCGATTGTCGATATGATATCGGCGCCCGCCGGCCGCACGACCTCGGCGAGTTGGATTTCACCTGTCCCTCCGAGGCGGACGGCGCGCTCGCCGCTCCATAGGTCGCTGCACGCGCCGGCAAACGATATCTTGCTCTGGCCGTAAGCCAGATCGAGCGCGGCCACCTCGAACACTCCCTCATTTGTCAGGAGCGTGCCTCTGAGCGTTCCCCATGCGTCCATTCCTCCAGCCGCTCGGCGATCCACCGCCGCAAGGCCGTCTACCGCCATCTCGGTCATCGGACCGGAGACACTTAAGGAGACATCGGCGATCTTCCGTCCCGCTTTCAGGCGTTTCGGGCCGAAACCGGCAAGCGGTCCGAGCTTTTTCACCCGAGCGTCGCTCTTCACGCGGAAGACGCGCCCGGGCTTCGAAAACCGATCAACTGTGCCGGAAAGCTTTGCATCCGCCGCCGGGAGCGAAACCAGCGCCGAGAACAGAGCGATGGTGTCCCGTTCGATGTCGATCTCGGCCTTGATCCGGGTCACGCTCACGGTCAGGCCCGATGCCTCATCACGAAACCTGACGTCGCCGTTCCTGATCCTTATCGGGCCGATATCGACATCGTCCGGCATGGATGCGTCTTTTCCCTCGGGCGCGGTATCGGCGCCAGCCTTTTCAGGAGGAAACAGCTTTGCGATGTTCCATTTTCCGTCGGCGCCGCGTATGAGATTGATTGTCGGCGAGCCGATGGTGATGTTTTCAATAACGTATTTCTTGCGGAGCAGCTGCGTCAGGCTCATATCGATTCGGATTCGGCCCGTCGAAAGCAGGAGCTGCGACGTCGCGGGATCGATCACCTGGACTTCGCGGGCCACGATCTCGATGTCGGGATAAAAACCCAGCGAAACGCTTTCGATGGATACGTCGTGGCCGAGACGCTCGGACAGTCTCTTTGTCAGCGTCTCCTTGATCTTTTCGGCGGGGAAGAAAAGCTTGATTGCAAGAGAGATCGCAACGCACACGCCGGCCAGAGCGATCAGCGCCCTGATCGCTATTTTCCTCGCCCGCGTTTTTCCGGAAGGCTCACTCATGATGAGGACGAACGGTTTCGACGGCTGAAATCCCCTGCGGCCGCCTATTCAATAATAGCGCGATTCGGGTTTCATATCAAACATATTCGCTCTGATGAAAGCGGCCTCGGGGAAGGGATGGGAATTATTGCAGCTATCCGAGCGCTGGAGCAATTCACGCGTGCTGTCTG
>CBDUSG010000740.1:0-1999 GCA_965369575.1 uncultured bacterium
GCGTGCATGAACAGCTCGAATTGTCGGGCGTTCATGAAGCTGTGGGTCGAGACAGCCGCCGACCTCGGCTCAGACATCGTCTTCTGGGACGAGCCCCACTTCTATTCGGCCGACTGGTTCGTCGAGGGCGCCAGGCTCGATAAATGGGTCTGCCGCTGCGCCGCATGCAGCAAGCTTTTCGACGAGAAATACGGGCGAGCGATTCCGAAAGAGATGGACGCCGACGTCATATCGTTTCGCGAGGCCACGATCGTGGATTTTTTCTCCGAGATGGGCGAGCACGCGAAGCGGTGCGGCATGAAAAACGCGCTGTGCGTGCTGCCCGACGAAGCGCTCGGCCACGGCGTGTCGGACTGGGAGTCGCTCGTGGCGATCCCGTCGCTCGACATCTTCGGCTCCGATCCGTATTGGGCAGTGCGCGGGCTCGCGCTCGAGCCCTACGTGCGCGATACGACGAGGAAAGTCAAGGCGCTGTGCGACAAGCACGGCCGCGAGATGCAGATGTGGGTGCTCGCGTTCATGATCGAGGACGGCCGCGAGGACGAGGTCATGCGCGCCGCCGAGATTTTTTATGAGGAAGGCGTGCGCAACATCGCCGCATGGAGCTACGACGGCGGCGGCTGGACGTATACCCGCTCCGAAAACGCGGAGAAAGTGTGGGAGAACTTGGGAAAAGTATTCGGCCAACTGCAGGCGAAGCACGCCTGAGTGTATGGATGCTTATGTCACGCTTTGGTGCCAGGCACCGAAGCGTGACATAAGGAGCGTGGGGGGAACAAGATTCGTAAACGTAGTCGTAAAGTCGATAACGACTCGCCGCTTGGTGTCTTTGTGCCTTTGTGGTTGAAAAGAGATTCTTCTGAATGTGGAATCGGTTACAGTCATCCGTGGGTTCGATCAGGGCGCACGCCATGCGCCCCTACGAGTGTGATCGTAGTGAGCTGCATATGCCTGTCGCGGTTACTCGAATTCTCTGTCCAGAATCTTGAGGATGAGTTTTTCCACCGAGATGGGATAAAAGCGGATGTTGGGCGTCACGATGACGCCGGTGTTGATTATCTCTTTGCGCTCGAGTTCGTCGAAGACCGACGCTATGACCGACTCCATCTCGCTGTCGAGGTTCTTGATCGAGAGTTCCTCCGACTCGATGTTGACCTGCTGCTTCTGCAGATACGGAAACGCGAAGACGCGGCCGACGATTCTCTCGTCGATCCCGTCGCAGCCGAACATCTCGCCGTAGGACAGCCCGAGTTGCTCGGGCGAGATGACAAACTTGGGCGACACATTTATCTTGCCGCGTATCTCGACGACGCCGCGCTCGGTCTCGACCGCGCGCCCAAGCAGGATATACGGCAGGTGGTGGTATCCCGCCAGAAAACCCGTCGTCGGCTTTTTCAGGATTTCGGTCTCGTCGAAGATTTCTCTGAAAAGGGGCGATTCTCTGTCCAGCATAATTCCTCCCGGCCAGCTTCATATATTGTAACACATACTGTCCCGTTCCCGAAATCGTTCCGAGGAAACACTTATGCTCCCACAAAATAGTGAAACTCGCCGCAAAATTGACAATTGACTGATGTGAGTATGGCGTGGTATTATTGCTATCTATATAGAGCACGCCGAGTCGCTCCGAGGTAATTGTCATGTACATATTCTTAACGGTTCTGACATACTTGTTCGCATTCCTGACTGCGGCCGCGGGTGCCCTTCTGGCAGCAAGCTATGTAGATGATGGAAAGACAAAATGTTCCTGTTTGACAACGCTTACCCGAATACGGATACATCTGGTGGTCCTTATGATACTCTGTCCACTTATCTCCTTTGGAGCGATCATGGCAAGAGACCTATTGGAAATTCCCACTCTTGAATACGTGTACGGCCCCGGTGGGGAACTGATAGCAAAGGCTGATCTTGAGGGATTCGAAAAGGAAGTGCTCGTCGCAGCCGCAGACGCGGCAGAAGAAGCGAATACATATTTTGAAATGGCGGAAGATGACTTCGC
>CBDUSG010000741.1:0-1990 GCA_965369575.1 uncultured bacterium
CCGCTGTGTTGCATTCGCTCGAAATAGCTATGGCTATTCCTGCGCTCATGCGCCTGGCAGCTAAGCGCTTCTCGGCTCGCTGAAGCCAACAATACACGGTTGACACGACACTAAGCGAGCTTCTCCTGGGGAATCTCCGGCGGGCAAAGCTCGCGGTCTCTCATTTCGTAGCCCATCGCAAGGCATGCGATGCGGGCAATTGTGTAGTACAGCTCGAAAGAGCAGTGGCCGTGATAGCAGGCCAGCACCTCGTCGAAGTCGTCGGCTTCGGTCAGGCACAGTTTTGCGAACTGCGTGCCGGGCGAGTTGAGCGATTCGGTCTCCGATTTGGTCTCGCTGTATCGGAAGAAGCCTCCGAGCACCTGATCGGCGATCATGTAGACGACCGGCTCGCCCACATGGCCGTTGAAATAGTCGGTCGTGGGGATGCATTCCTGCATAACGACGGATTTTATGCCGGAGCTGCCCTTGCCGCGCGACATCTTGTTTCTCTGGCTGCGATTCAGGCCGAGCAGATCATTGCCCGACTCGACGACGATAATGCCCATGCCATACGTGCCCGCGTTATCTTTGACGAAAACGAGAGGCTTTCGGTCGATCCCATATTCTCCATACTTCGCCGCGATTCGCTCGATCAGGCGGTCGACCTTTTGCGCGGCGCGGTCGGCTCCCGTGCCGTCCTTGAAGCTGACATCGTCCTCAGAATCGGTATAAGGCGACAGCAGCCACGGGTCAACCTCGAGGATTTCGGCGAATTCTCCGACCAGCGACTCATATATCCGGAAATGCTCCCATTTCGTGCGCGAATACCAGCCCATCTCCGGGGGAGGCGTCACCGGCTGGCTGATGCCTTCAAGCTCATCGTGCCTGCCGTCGGAAAAATCGTTGTTGATGAGAATGAGATCGGGCTTAAAGTCGTTGAAACGCAGAGAGTCGCCGTCCCGGACAAGCTTGTGTATGAGTATCTTCTGTCCCTCGATCGTCTCGAGTTCGGTCGGCGTATCGGGGAAACGGGGGTCCAGGGTGGCGATGATTGTTTCGTAGCCCACGCGATTGACCATCGACTGGAGCGCGAACAGATTTTGCAGGTAATACTTGTTGCGAGTGTGGCTCTCCGGATAGATTGCGATTCGTTCGACCGCGCCGAATGATTGGCTCACGAACTCGCGCAACAGCGCGCCGCCCTTGTCCAGGAACGATTCGCACAGGTTGTTGAAGCCGGCGGGAAATATATTCGCGTCTATCGCCGATATCTTAAAGCCCGAGTCGCGCAGGTCGACCGAGGAATGAATCGGAAAACATACTTTTTCGGCGTGCCGTTTTATCCAATCCTCGACGTCCGAATATCTTTCGAGCAGCCGCTTTTCTACGCTTGCGACGTCCATCGCCCTAAAACCGCCCCTCTGGCCGGACCGATCCTGTCAATGAGTGTTAAGCCGAACGTTGACGATTTCGGTCCGCAGTATCTTCGGCGCAAGCTCTTCGGGAAACTCACCCAGCCGTACCCTGAAACCCCTGGCCGAGAACGGCCCCAGCGGGCCTGCGCCCACCTCATCGAGGCGCGTGTCGACGACCAGTGGAAAGTCCATCGACGTCTCGCCGCCGCGGCGGGCCGGGAAATGACACCTTAGGTCGGCCCTCTCGACGATCATGGCGCCTGTGTTTTTCACATGTCCCCGGATCACAAGCTCGCGCATCCCGAGCGCATTGGTTTTTGCTTCCGCATCGTATTCGTCAACGAGAATATGCTGTCTATAAACTTCCGGCGGGATGTTCGCGTCGGACGACCGTCGTTCCGCGAAGTCCCCGGGCGGAGCCCGGAGAACGGCCATAAGCATCAGCAGCATCACGACGACAAAAGCCGCCGAGCCCACACATTGCAAGGTCAGTGTTGTCTGCGACATCTAAGCGCGGGAATGTGGAATCGTAAGCGTTTAACTCGTCGAAGCAAGTCTCGGCGGTTTCGGCGTCCAGAAAGTTGGCGCCATTC
>CBDUSG010000742.1:0-1989 GCA_965369575.1 uncultured bacterium
AGCCGCCGGCGGCGCGGCCGCCGGCGACCTGGCGCGCATGAACATCGAGCGCATCCGCGAGAAGAAAACCGCCAAGGTGATCACGCTGTGCCCGCACTGCCTCGTGGCGTTCTGCGAGGCTCCCGAGTACGAGGGAAAGCTCGAGCCGGTCCACATCGCCGAGTTTCTGCCTCGGCTCCAGCCCGGCCGAGCGGGCAAGGAGGTTGTCACCTACCACGACCCGTGCATGCTGGGCAGGGCATGCGACGTCTTTGATGAACCGCGCAAAGCCCTCAAATGGGCGGGCGCGAATGTCGTGGAAATGAATCCCTCCCGCGAGATGGCTTATTGCTGCGGCAACTGGGGCGGCCTCGGCCGGAGCTCTCCTGACATCGCCCATTCGATCGCCGCGCACCGGCTGGAGGACGCCAAAGCCGTCGGCGCCGAAGTGCTGTTGACTGAATGCCCGTGGTGCCTCGAAATATTCTCCTCGGCCACGCTGCCGGAGGGAAAGCCGCGCGTGAGATCGGTAATCGAATATCTCCAGAATCCGGACGCATAGGCGGCGAGTCGCCGCGGACAAGGGATACTTCGTACCGGGCAGTGCCCGGAGACATGAGATGCTTCGCATCTCTTAAGCCGGCGATGATCGACAGGCTGTGTCCGGAACCTTTCATATGAAAGAGGCCTTGGCTCTTGCCGTCTGACACATACATATGTGTCTATGCGGCTCGAACTTGTCGAAACCCGTCAGGAAAGGGATACGAAGTATCCCTGGTCCCCGGCGACTCGCCGGTCCCCGGGCACTGCCCGGCGACAAAAAACGGGAGAGGAACCATGCCTACTAAACACAGCTTCATGCTGAAAGTCATCGATGCGCGTATGGGAGACGTGCGCAAGGTCCTCAAGGACGCCGGAATCAACGTTGTCAGCATCGTCGAAATCCACAAAGAGGACATCCCGGAGCAGCGGGAGATCGAGGCCGTCGCCGAGGGCAATAGCTAGCTCAAGGACCTCGGGCTGACACGGCATCCGGCATTCCCAATGCAGATGCGGGAAAAAACGCCACACGGCGGAACGCGTCTCCCGGCGGCTGAAACATATTTCTTCAATAAATACCGGAGGCAAGAACTATACATGAATCAAACCGTCGATAGAATACTTGGCGAGCTGAACCCCTCGAGCCGAATTCTTATGGGGCCGGGCCCCAGCAACGTCCACACACGCGTGCTCCGCGCGATGAGCACGCCGCTCGTCGGTCATCTCGACCCCGATTTCCTCTCGATCATGGACGATGTGCAAAGCATGCTCAGGCGCCTGTTCCGGACCGAGAGCAGGATGACCATCCCCATGTCGGGCACGGGCAGCTTGGGAATGGAGACGTGTTTCTGCAATTTGATCGAGCCCGGCGACAGCGTGCTCGTGTGCGTCAATGGATTGTTCGGCGAGCGGATGTCCGACATCGTCGGGCGGCTCGGCGGCAAGCTCATGCGCGTCGAGGCCGAATGGGGGAAACCGATAAATCCGCAGGACGTAGAGAAAGCGCTGAAATCGGAGAGCGTCAAACTCGTGGCCATAGTGCACGCCGAGACCTCGACCGGCGTCAGGCAGCCGCTTGAAGAGATAAGCCGTATCGCGAAAGAGCACGGCGCGTTGCTGCTGGTCGACACTGTCACCTCGCTCGGGGGCTGCGAGGTCGACGTGGACGCATGGGGGATCGACGCATGCTACAGCGGCACGCAGAAGTGCCTCAGCTGCCCGCCGGGACTCTCGCCCGTCAGCTTCAGCGCCGCCGCCATGGATGCGCTCCGTTCGCGCAAGAGCAAGGTGAGCAGCTGGTACCTCGACCTGAGCATGATCGAAAAATACTGGGGCAGCGAGCGCGCCTACCACCATACGGCGCCCATCTCGATGATCTACGCGCTCAGAGAGGCGCTCCGCGTCATCATGGACGAAGGCCTCGAGGCACGATTCGAGCGCCATCGCGTCAACCATCTTGCTCTCGTGGCC
>CBDUSG010000743.1:0-1982 GCA_965369575.1 uncultured bacterium
GGGATGGATAATGTCGCGAACGGAGGCTTTGCCGATTATTTCCTCCTGCTTGTAGCCGAGCGTTTTCAGGCCGTAGCCGTTCATACCCGTTATGATCCACGTCTCCGGGTCGAGCGTGAATATTATGTCCTTGGCCTCTTCGACCAATGTCCGATAACGTTCCTCGCTCTCTTTAAGCGCCCGTTCGGCGAGTTTGCGCCCGGTGATGTCACGCTGGATGTGTACGTATGTCTTTCCGAGACCGGGCCAATAGACGAGATCCGAGTTGTTCTCGACCCATCCCGCATCTCCCCCTTTCGTGAGGCGGCGATACTCGATGTTCTGCAGCGGCTCACCGGCCTTCAGCCGTTCGAAAGCGTCACGTATTCTCTGAACGTCGTCGGGATGGATCAGGTTGAATGCGCCGATCTTATTGTATTCCTCGACCGTGTAGCCGGTGTGCTCGAGCCAGGCCCGGTTGACAAATATCACGTTGGCCTCTTCATCAGTGACAGAAACCAGATCGTGCGATGCGTCCAGAATACGCCTGTGCCTTTCTTCCGAAAGCCGGAGCGTCTCCTCCGCGCGCATCCGCTCGGTGATGTCGACGAAGCTCCCCAATATTGCTGGGCGCCCATGATAGTCGATCAGCGTGCCGAAAGCTTCCACCCACACTATGTCGCCGTTTTTCTTGACCGTGCGGTAGATGTATCGCTCTTTCGAATCGCCTCCAGTCAGTCGGCGTGCCATTATCTCTGCGGCCAGGTCCCGATCTTCCGGATACACAAAATCCAGAAACAGCTTTCCGATTATTTCTTCGGGCGAATAGCCGATCGCCTCGATGAGATATCTATTGGCGAATATTATCTTCTCGTCCTGGATGACGCATATGCCCGAGAGCAGGCTGCCGACAAGCGTGCGGTAACGCTCCTCGCTCTTGCCAAGCGCAAGCTGCGCCTCGACGCGCGCAAGCGCGGTGCCCAGCTGCTGGGCCGCCTGCTCGAGCGCATAGATAGTCTCGGCCGGAAGCATGTCGCTGCGGGGATCCGCCAGGTGGATCAACCCCATGGTCCGCTCCCATATCCGGATCGGCACGACCGCCACCGATTGGTAGCCGAAGCTGTTGCAAGGGTTCGAAACGCTCGCCTCGCTTTCCTCGGAGGCGGGAAAGCCGGCCGCACTGTTCGAGCAGAAAGACCCGGCCCTTGTGAGATGTGGGAGCTCGGCGCCGGCCTCGGTGTCGAGCACCCTATTGCAGACGCACTCGCCTTCATCAGTCGATAGCGGACACTCCAGCTCGTAGAGTCTCTTGGGGAAACCTGTATAAGCCTGATGGGTCATGTTCCCTTCGTCGTCGAAGAGCCGGATTCCCGCGGCCCCGCATCCCGAAAAATCCTTTATCGCGTCTGCGAATTCCTTGAGCAAGGGGAGTGTCTCAGAGTGCTTATTTGCGATCTGAAGGAACCGATGTGAAATCTGCAGCGCATCTTCTGCGCGCGCACGTTCTCTTCGCACTTCCGCCTCGCGCAGCTCGCGCTCGACGGCGGGCACAAGACGGGCAAGGTTACCTTTCTTGATGTAGTCGTGCGCGCCCGCCTTCATGGCCGCTACCGCGACCTCTTCACCTATGGCTCCGGAGACGATAATAAAAGGAATGTCGAGCTTTTTCTTCTTCAGCTGGGTCAAAGCGACGGGGGCGTTGAATTGGGGCATTTCGTGGTCGGCAACGATGACGTCCCAGGCCTTGTCCTCGAGCGCGATCGACATGGCCTCGGCTGTGTCGACGCGTTCCCAGGCCGGCTCGTATCCGCCGCCCTTCAGCGCGCGGACAACAAGCAGGGCATCATCTTCAGAGTCTTCGATGATCAATACGCGAAGCGGCGCACTCATGTCGGCCGACTTCCCTGTTGAAGAAACGGTTCTTTCACTGACTGGTGTCGTGTCAACCGTATATTGTCGGTCTCAGAGTCCTGTATGTCGTCCAGGGCGACTCGCCCCATATG
>CBDUSG010000744.1:0-1979 GCA_965369575.1 uncultured bacterium
GCTCAGAGGCCTTGCGGCCTCGAATCTCAGCATGAACCGTCTCGACGAGACCTGGGCCGCCCTGGATACGGCGCTCGAGCTGGTGCCGGAGTCCGCTCCGGGCCTGCTGACGCTGGCGAAATATAACGCCCGTATCGGAGACAAAGAGGGGGCGGCGAACGCGCTGGCCAGATCGATCGACATAGGCGGCGACGCGCTTCTGAAAGAGGCCCTGGACGACGCCGACCTCAAGGAGATAGTGAAAGGTCTCCGGACACGAAACTAGTCTCACGCCCGGTTGTGCCGCATTCGGCGCGAATCGCAGTAATAGGGCAGGGGAGAACGAGCTTGAAGGATGAGCGGCTGAAAAATCTGGTTCCGGCCTTCGCGGTCTTTGCGATATCGTTCGCCGTATATCTGTACACCCTCTGCCCGACGGTGTATTGGGAGGATGCCGGCGAGCTGATAGCCGCCTGCTATACGCTCGGAATCCCGCATCCGCCCGGCCATCCCCTGTACACCCTGCTCGGAAAGCTTTTCACGCTCATTCCCGTCGGCTCGCCCGCCTACAGGGTCAACCTGATGTCGGCCTTTTTCGGAGCCCTCTCCTGCGCTGTCATGTTTCAGGTCGTAAACGAACTCGTCCGGCAGGAGGAAGAAATCCGCCGATTTGCCCGTTTTGCAGGCGTTATCGCAGCCCTGGGCACGGCGTTCTCGCTGATTATGTGGAATCAATCGCTCCTGGCCGAGACGACAACGATGCATTCGTTCTTCATGCTGATCGTAACGCTGCTTTTGTTCCGAATCGACTCGGACGGCCCGGATGATGATCGCCTGACGAGGCGATTGCTGGTTTTCAGCTTCATATATGGCCTCAGCTTCACAAATCACGTTGCCGGGCTGTTTTTCGCGCCTTCGATCGCGTTTGTGCTGATCTATCGGCTTCGATTGCGTATTTTTCGGCCCGGTCGGCTCGCCGCGATGCTGGGCCTGTCCGTGCTCGGGCTTTTCGTGTATGCGTATCTTCCGATCGCGTCCCGGTTTGATCCGCCGGTGGACTGGGGGAATCCCGAGAGCTTTTACAACTTCTGGTGGGTGGTTTCGGCCCGGCAGTACAGCGCCAATCTCGTGCGCTCCCCCAGCTCCCTCACGATTTTGGGCGGCATACGCAATGTTTTGGGCACTTTTGCGTCCAACCTGAGCGTTTTCGGATGCGCTTTGGCGCTCTGGGGAGCTACTAAGTTGTGGAAAAAGCGGAAACAGGTGGTCATATACGGACTCATTATCACCCTGATTCTGTTTGTCACCAGCCTCAACAGCGCGTTCATCTCCGTCTATCTTCTTCCGGCGGTTCTGATGCTGGCAATCTGGGCGGGCTTCGGCGTCGCGTGGCTGTGCAGTGCGGCAGAGCGCATGGCGGCGTCCCGAAAGGGGCCGGCGGGCGGAATACTGGCCCGTTCAGGCCATGTCGCCGCCGTATTGCTCGTGTTTTTCCTGTTTTTGACTCATTTTTTCGAGAGCAACATGCGGGATTATGTGTATGCGCGCGATTACGGCGTGGAACTCCTGTCCTCGCTTCCGGAAAACGCTGTTCTGATAACGGGAACGGCCGAGCCGCTTTTTATAGGATGGTACCTGCAGTATTGCGAGGATTTCCGCACCGATGTGAAGATAATAACGCGCAACGGTTTGATCAGGCCCGGCTATCTGAACAAGATTCGGCGGCAATATCCCGAACTCGATATCCCCGAAGAGTTTGAGTATAAGAGCGACGCCGGCGTTCGTCCCGAGCATATGAACGAGCGCGGCAGGGGCCTGCCTTGGTTTGTAAACTCATATTTCATAGAGCTTTACGAGCGCAACTCGCCGGAATTCCCGATATTTTGGGAAGGGCTCGAATCCAATCAGATGCTGCTGGACCGCTTCGCGCCACATTATCTGGTTTTCAGGATTCTCCCCGAGGGAATGGACCCCGCCTCGTACGATTCGCAAATCCCTGA
>CBDUSG010000745.1:0-1979 GCA_965369575.1 uncultured bacterium
GCGTCCGACCCCAAAACCGAGGCAGGCGCCTCCGAAGGCTTCAGCCACAAAGGAAGTCGTCACCAGTCCGGCCAAGCCAGCTCCCGAGGAGCAGGTTGCTGAAGAAGAGGAGATTCCCGAGACATTTTCGAAGTTCTTGGAGGGGCTCACTACCGCGGACGACGACTCCGGCTCGCTGTTCCGGGGCGACAGCTACGACGTTCTCGGTGATGGCATCATGGGTGGAGGCCCGGGGAAAGGCCCCTCGGGCGACTCAATGGGAATGATGCGCGAGGCTCTCGACAACCGCGTGCAGATGGTGGTCAACAGCTATCCTTCGACGTCGATCGAACGCAATTATTCGTTCATCCCGTACCCCGAATTAAAAATAAAGAGAAAAGACTATCAGAAAGGTTGGACCTCAGTCTATGTCAGACTCTTGACCGATTCCGGAGGAAGAATAGACTTGCTGGAAGTCCTGAGGCCGGAGAGCCCCAACGAACTGGAACAGGTTTTCGTGGATGCGGTGCTGTCCACGGTACGGTCATGGAAATTCAGCAGAAAAAAGGCCGAGATACATGTGGACGTTCGATTTTACGTAGAATAGGCGTACAAGTTCCCCTCGATCTTATGAAATATGTCAAAAATATCTCCGCGGCTCTGGCATTTGCCTTTATCTTGCTGCTTCCGTCCGCGCAGGCCCCGGCCGTCGACGAGGAAGCCTGCCTCGGATGTCACAAATACTTCGGACTGAGGACGGAAGATGCAGCCGGAGCCCCGCATGACTTTCACGTGAACGAGGAAGCCTTCGGGCGTTCCATCCATTCGGTCCTCACATGCCGAGGCTGCCACGTGGAAATCAGTCGCATACCCCACGGGAAACGTGAGGGCAAGGTGAACTGCGGCGTCTCGTGTCACATATATCTTGAGAAAGACGAAGGGACGTCATCTCACGCGGAGCTATATAACAAGCACCTGGAGACTGCTCACGGCAAGGCGGTCGACAAGGGACCGGATTGTCTTTACTGCCATTCGCAGAATGAGCCGAAGGACAGGGCAGGGGACCGTCACGCGGCGGCGGATGAATTGTGCGCCGGCTGTCACGCGCAGGGTCGGCCCAGCCCTCGCGAAACCGACGCCGGCCCTGGAGTTGTGGATGACGTATATCACATGATTTCGATTGCGAAGAATTACCGGGATGCGCCGGGCTGTATCGACTGCCACCCCGCGCATGCAATCTATCGAAGGACCGACGCAAGGTCCTCGATCGGCGCCGACAGCATCGGTTCCACCTGCGGCGGGGCTTACGCCTCGGGCAAGGGATGCCATGAGGTTCTGAGCGGGCCGTTGTTAAGCACAAGGATTCACGATAGCGACTTGGCAAATCGGCGGGGCCGAAGCGAGCGGGCGAGTGGCCCATGGGTCATCGCAATGCTGTTAATGGCGCCGTTGGCCCTCCGCATGTTCTTCAATTCACTACATCAGTGACGAGGACGGTCGGGAGGCATGGAGGATAGCGGTATTCCCAGAGTTTTCATAAGAATGACGCTGCACCAGCGGACGCTTCATCTGCTGTTGATCGTCCTGTTCCTATCTTCTGCGATAAGCGGCCTTTCGCTGCAGCTATATGACGGCGCGCATGCCGCCCGCCTCGTCAGCCTCGCCGGCGGATTCGAGAGCATGGCCCGCCTTCACCTGCTCTCGGCGCTGGCTTTTGTCGCGCTGACGGCCTATCACCTTGCCTCGCTGATCTTCCTGGCCGTAAAGGGTGACTGGACCCTGCGCGATCTGACTCTCCTGCCCGGACGCAAGGATCTCAGGGAACTCGTCCACGATATCAGGTTCCTGCTGTTCCTGGATGCGGAGCGTCCCGAGGACCGGAAGTCGGCCGCGGAGGGCATCGCCAGGACGCTGGCGCCGGATGCCTCGGGCGATCAGCTGCGCGGCATGGCCGAAGCGTTTGCGGCGCGCATGGTCGACCGGGTCTGGTTCGTCGGCTC
>CBDUSG010000746.1:0-1978 GCA_965369575.1 uncultured bacterium
AGCATGCTCGGGGGTAAATACGTGGGCATCAGCATGGGCCCGCCCGGCTCTCCGGCGCTCGGCGACGGCGACTCGATCGAGACCGAGGAAGCCGCAGACATGACCAGGATGGTGCAGGATATGGCCGAAGTCGGACAGGATATTCGTATAATGGTAAAGAGCTTCAACGAGAACCAGGAGACTATTTCCACGCAGATTCAGGAAATCCTCGGCGAGAACCGCGAGAACATCCGCGCCAGCTTCGAGACGCTCGCGCGGATGGTGACCGAGAACGAAGAGGGTGTCAGGGATATCGTCGCGAGCCTGCGCGAAGCCGCGCCCCAGATTCTCATGGCGATGGACAGTGTGAACGAGATCGCCAAAAAAATCGAGAGCGGAGAGGGAACCATCGGCAAGCTTATACAGGACGACACGCTTTACTACGACATGCAGGAGCTTTCGGCAGGGTTGAAAGAGGCGTCGGTCATGCTGACCCGTATCTTAGGCGACAACGAAGAGGACATCAGGGAGATCGTCGTCTCGCTCAGGGAGGCGGCGCCCAAGCTCGAGCAGACGATGACCCGCATAGACAATATCGCCCGGAAGATCGAAGCGGGCGAAGGCACCATCGGAAAGCTCGTGCAGGACGATGAGCTTTACAAAGAGACCACGCGAATGGTCAAGGAAGCGCGCCACGCGGCCGAAGACGTGCGCGACCAGGTGCCGATCATCACGTTCACGAGCGTCCTTTTCGGCGCTTTTCAATAGGCGGATTCATTCCGGACCGCTCGGGCAAGCCCTCCTCCGGCCCGCCTCCGGTCCGGCTGAAGGGGAACGTAATTCCATGGACAAATTGACCGAAGCCGTCGTAACCAGGCTGCTGGATTGGGGCGCAGATCTTGTCGGCATCGCGCCGGTCGAACGCTTCGCCGGTGCGCCCGAGGGCCACAGACCGACCGATTTTCTGCCCGAATGCAAGTCGGTCATATCGATCGGGCTTCACCTGTTTCAGGGAATGGCGGACGTATGGGGCGAATACGACGAGCCCGGCAAGACGATCACGCCCTACCTGTTTTACGGCTACGGATTGACCAACCTCGAAAGCTCGCGCATGGTCAACCGCATGGCGAAGCGGCTGGAATACCGGGGATATAAGACGCTTTGCTTTTTGCCCACATGGATGACCAGCTTCTACAAGTATTTGGACGACACGCTGGTAACCGGCAAGGTGCGAGCCGAGTTCTCGCATCGTCACGCGGCGGCCGCCGCCGGCATCGCGGACCTCGGCTGGAACGGGCTGGCGCTGACGCCGGAATTCGGGTCGATGAACCGGTTCAACTCGATTCTTACCTCGGCCGAACTCGAGCCCACTCCGCTGTACGACGGCCCGGCGCTATGCCGCAAGGACGAATGCGGAACGAAATGCGTGCGGGTGTGTCCCGCCGCCGCGTTTTCGGAGACCGAGAGCCAGTCGCTGACCATTGACGGCAAAACCATAACCTACGCCGCGCACGACAACATTCGATGCGCTTACGGAATCAACGCCATGGTAAAGGGATCGGGCGGACGCAGCGACATCAAGATTCCCGACGGACCGGGGCAGGCGATGAATTATTATTCCGAAATGCAGGGTGACAACATCCACATGTTCGACCGCGGGATGCTGGAGAACTGCTTCGGCATCATATGCGGCGATTTCTGCGGCAAATGCCTGCACATGTGCCCGTCGAAGAAGCTGTCGGCCGGGGATATGAAAGACTATGACCTCTCCCATCGACACAGCGCCGTCAACACGCCGCTCTGAACCGGGCGGCCTCTTACGACAGATCAGGCAAAAAAACCACCCGCCTGTCCATATTCTTCCCCGGGCTCTGCCCCCATATTCTCCCCCCATATTCTCATGGTCTTGCCGGTCGAGAAAGATCGACAAATGATAAGGAGGAAACTCATGAAGCCGCAAACGCAGCGCTACAGCATCCTGGCTTACCTGCTGTCGATG
>CBDUSG010000747.1:0-1967 GCA_965369575.1 uncultured bacterium
GTTCTCAACGGTTATCTGGAGGGCATTGCGCTGGACACCCACGGTTATGTCAGCCCCCGGCTGCACGGGCTATTCGAAGGCGTCGAGCGGATCATGCATGCGGGCGACATCACCACAGCGGACGTCGTGACAGAGCTGAGCGCTATCGCGCCCGTCGTAGCAGTGCACGGGAACATGGATTATTCAGAGATCGCAACGCGCTATCCGGAAGATCAGAGGGTCGAGCTTGCCGGATTCGATGTGTTTATGACCCATAATGGAGGCATGCTGCTGCGCAACGCGTCGGCCTTCAAGAAACGATGCGGTCCCAAAAGGCCCGACGTGTTCATTTGGGGGCACACGCACCGGCCGGAAAACAGGATGATCGAGGGCATGCTCAGCCTGAATCCCGGCCCGGCCTGCAGGCCCAGGCCCAGCCACTCAGCCTCCGCCGCCGTCCTGACGCTCGACCCCGGGAAACCGCCCCACGCCGAGATCTTCACTCTCGAATCCGCGTAGTGTCGTGTCAACCGTATATTGTCGGCCTCAGAGTTCTGTAAGATATGTCGGCGGCGACTCGCCGCTCGAGAAACCCGTGTGTTTAGACAATTCCATCAGCCGCAGACGCTTTTCTCCGGCTCGTTCTGGAACCGGCGCAGATTGCATTTTGTAGGGGCGCACGGCCGCGCGCCCGTTTTTATGATCTTTTTTGCCCGCGCGTGCAGGGCCGAATTCATTCGGCCACATATTTCTAATCCGCAAGAATCCGCTAAATCTGTGGACGCGAAAAATCCCGCAATCAGCGGGAAACCGCGGGAAATAATAAGGGCGACCCGGTGGGCCGCCCCAATATCTTCGCCTTGATGTTCCCTGCAGATACTACTCCGATTCACCGCATTTCCAGAGAAGGCGCTCCCATTTCTTATCGACGTAGTCCTGGAACTTCTTGACCATATCCTCGTTTTCGGGCTTTAACATGTGGGTGAAGCGGCCCTGTCCCTTGAGCCAGTCTTCGATCGGGAGCTTCTCTTTGGGCTTGCGCGAGAGTTTATAAGTGCCGTTCTCGACCTCGAACAACGGCCAGAGGCGGGTGTCTACGGCCAGCTTCGAGTACACGAGCGAGTCCTCGGGGTTGATGCGCCATCCGCGGTGGCAGGATGCGAGCACGTTTATGAACGTCGGACCGTCGGTCGCGAGCGCCTTTTCGACCTTTTTCAGCAGATCGCGGTGGTAGCCGATATTGGCCTGCGCGACGTAGGGCAGCTCGTGGGCGACCAGTATCTCGGTCAGGTTTTTCTGAAAATTCTGTTTGCCGGGAATCTTGACGCCGGCCGGCGTCGTGCTTGTGGCGGCGCCGAACGGTGTCGAGCTTGAGCGCTGGATGCCGGTGTTCATATATCCCTGGTTGTCATAGCAGATGTAAAGCATGCGGTGACCGCGCTCCATCGCGCCCGAGAGCGACTGCAGCCCGATGTCGTACGTGCCGCCGTCGCCGCCCATCGCCATGAAGCGGTACTCGGCGTCGAGCTTGCCTTTGCGCTTCAGACTGCGGTACGCGGCCTCAACGCCCGAGATCGTCGCCGCGACGTTCTCGAAGGCGTTGTGTATGAACGAGCTTCTCCACGCGGTGTAAGGATAGATGGTCGAGACGACTTCCATGCAGCCGGTCGAAAGGCCCGTCACAAGGTTGGTGTCTGCGGCCAGGGTGACCTGCCGCATCGTTATAGCCGGCGCGCAGCCGGCGCATGCGCGATGTCCTGCGCAGAAGATGTCCTGTTTTTGCGAAAGCTCTTTTACGGTTGCCATTTAGCGATCCTCGAGTTCCCCGGGTTATTCCCTCAATCCAAGATAGCGCATTTTCGGGTCGTCCTTGCCCTCGAACAAATCGTTGTAGGCCGACTCGACCATAGGCGGCGTCAGATCGCGGCCGCCGATGCCGTAAATGGAGTTATAGATGGGAACATCCTTGTCATACATGGCCGAGCGCC